>WTBX01000224.1 GCA_013138855.1 Methylococcaceae bacterium | reverse complement strand
GAAATCGCTGTATCAGGATCTTTTAAGCCGTTACCTGTTAAGGTGCAGACAATTTTAGAACCTTCTTCGATTTTACCGCTGCTTATATCTTGTAATAAACCCGCTAAAGACGTGGCTGAGGCAGGCTCACAAAATATACCTTCGTATTGTGAAAGCATTTTTTGTGCGGCTAAAATTTGCTCATCTGAACATTTATCAAACCAACCTCCCGATTCTTTTTGCGCATTCCAAGCAAAATCCCATGATTGTGGATGACCGATACGAATGGCAGTCGCAACGGTTTCTGGATTATCAACCATCGCGCCATTAACAAACGGTGCAGCACCAGCGGCTTGATAACCGCACATAACTGGACGTTTAGTAGCGATTTTATCAGCAGCGTATTCGCTGTAACCTGTCCAATAAGCGGTGATGTTGCCCGCATTACCGACGGGTAGACAGTGATAATCAGGCGCGTCCCCTAATTCGTCAACGATTTCAAAGGCGGCAGTTTTTTGCCCTTCGATCCTGAAAGGGTTTATTGAATTTACGATGGTAACAGGTGCGTGGTTAGCAACGTCTTTAACTAAAGCCATGCCTTGGTCAAAGTTACCGTTAATTTGAATGATTTCTGCACCATACATTAAGGTTTGCGCTAATTTTCCTAAAGCAATTTTGCCTTCTGGAATTAACACAAAAGCGCGGATGCCAGCGCGTACTGCGTAAGCGGCTGCCGCTGCTGAAGTGTTACCTGTTGACGCGCAAATAATCGCTTGGCTGCCTTCTTCAACAGCTTTAGTGACCGCCATCGTCATGCCACGGTCTTTAAATGAGCCTGTTGGGTTTAAGCCTTCGTATTTAACGTAAATATCAACTTCTTTACCTATTAATCGTGGAATGTGTTGTAGTTGGATTAATGGGGTATTACCTTCGCCTAAGCTGATAAAACGAGTGCTATCGCTAACAGGCAAGCGGTCTTTATAGTGTTCAATTAGTCCTGTGTAGTGGGTCATTTTGTTTCCAGTTATTTTTTACAATGTACTTTGGGCTTTAAAGCCTTGGAAACGCGACTTTAGTCGCGTCAAGCGATGCTAAAGCATCAGTTCCAAGTTAGCCTAATGTTTCCATGCGAATGCGATTAACTTTGTCGTGAATAGTGTCTAAAGCTTCAATTTCTGCAATAGCGGCATTCATTTCTTTTTCTAGCGTCATTTGTGTAAGCATAATCACTGGCAATCTAGTCGTGCCTTTATGGGGTTCTTTTTGAATAATCGCTTCAATGCTGATTTGATGATCAGCGAGAATACGGGTGACTTCGGCTAGAACACCGGGTTTGTCTTCGGCATTTAAACGCAGATAATAAGCGGTCTTAATTTCTTCTGCGTCTAAAATAGGAATATCTTCGATGGAATTTGCCTGAAAAGCAAGATGTGGGACATGATTTTCTGGGTCAGTCGTTAAGGCTCTAACCACATCAACAACATCCGCAACGACTGCTGATGCAGTCGGTTCAGCACCTGCGCCCGCACCATAATATAGCGTAGGCCCTACCGCATCACCTTTCACTAATACTGCATTCATCACGCCATCCACATTAGCAATTAAACGGCGATGTGGAATTAAAGTCGGGTGAACTCTTAATTCAATACCCGCTTCTGTTTTACGCGCAATCCCTAAGTGCTTGATTCTATAACCTAGTTCTTCGGCATAGTTCACATCTTCGCGAGTGATTTGAGTAATACCTTCGGTAAATATTTTTTCAAATTGTAGAGGAATACCGAAAGCAATCGAGGCGAGAATGGTTAATTTATGCGCCGCATCAATGCCTTCTACATCAAAGGTAGGGTCAGCTTCGGCATAACCTAACGCTTGAGCTTCAGCTAAGACATCCGCAAAATCACGGCCTTTATCGCGCATTTCGGTCAGAATAAAGTTACCTGTTCCGTTAATAATACCCGCTAACCATTCGATTTGATTTCCGCTTAAACCTTCGCGCAAGGCTTTAATAATCGGAATTCCACCCGCAACTGCTGCTTCAAATGCAACCATTACGCCTTTCGCGCTGGCTTGTTCAAAAATTTCATTACCATGTAAGGCAATTAAAGCTTTATTTGCCGTAACAACGTGCTTGCCTTTGGAAATGGCAATTAAAACCAAATCTTTAGCTAAAGTATCGCCACCGATTAATTCTAAAATAATGTCGATTTCAGGGTCATTGATGATTTCTAAAGGGTCGATCGTTAAGCTAATACCTTGCGTATCACAAATACGTTCTCTATCTAAATTTCTAGCCGAGGCGCGAGTGACAATAATTTCGCGACCTGCACGGCGGGAAATTTCAGTCGCGTTACGTTGCAATACATTAATTGTGCCGCCACCGACTGTACCTAATCCTAAAACACCCACTTTTACTGGTTTCAACTCTCGCTCCTAAACAATCTGCTATAAAATGACGCTATTATACAAGGTTATATAATATTGTCTTTTTTGAACATAGTACGAATGCCTCTGAGGGCTTGACGAGTTCTATGTTCATTTTCAATTAGACTAAATCTGACGTGATCGTCGCCGTGTTGACCGAAGCCTATACCAGGGGAAACGGCGACTTTGGCATCTATAATCATTTTTTTACAAAACTCTAAAGAGCCGATTTCTTTATAAGCCTCTGGAATCGGAGCCCATACAAACATCGTTGCTTTAGGTTTTTCAACTGTCCAGCCTATTGCATTCAAACCCTCACATAAGACATCGCGGCGATTTTTATACATGTCGCAAATTTCTTTGACACACTCTTGAGGGCCTTCTAAAGCGTGAATGGCTGCGACTTGAATCGGTGTAAATGTCCCATAATCTAAATAAGATTTCATCCGTGTTAAGGCGAAGACTAACTCTTTATTTCCGCACATAAAGCCTACACGCCAACCGGGCATATTATAGCTTTTCGAGAGTGAGAAAAATTCTACTGCAATATCTTTCGCGCCTTCGACTTCTAAAATCGACGGGGCTTTGTAGCCATCAAAGACTATATCGGCATAAGCAATATCATGCACTACCCAAATATTATGCTCTTTGGCAACGGTGATAATTTTTTCAAAAAAATCTAGCTCAATACATTGCGTGGTTGGATTACCAGGAAAGTTTAATATCAACATTTTAGGTTTAGGCCACGAGTCGATAATCGCTTTATGCAGCTCTTCAAAAAAATCAACACCTGGTACTAGAGGTACATGACGTAAATCCGCGCCTGCAATGACCACTCCATAAGGGTGAATTGGATAAGCTGGATTTGGTACTAAAACCACATCACCAGGCCCTAGGGTAGCTAAAGCGAGATGAGCAAGACCTTCTTTAGATCCGATAGTGACGATTGCTTCAGTTTCGGGGTCTAAATCGACATCGTAACGAGTTTTATACCAGTTACAAATCGCTTGTCTTAAACGCGGGATACCTTTGGAGACTGAATAGCGATGAGTATCTTCCCGCTGTGCTGCCTCAACCATTTTGTCAACAAT
>WTBX01000199.1 GCA_013138855.1 Methylococcaceae bacterium | reverse complement strand
TTATGAATTTTTTTAAACGAACAAGTCTATTTTAAAAGTGATGTATGAATTTTCGTGCGCGACTAAAAGTCGCGGCTCCGCCGTTACAATTGGATTAAACAAAAAAACGGGAAGCCAGTTACCTGACTTCCCGTTTTCTTTGTTCAGCTAAAAAACTAATTAGCCGCCAAAATCGTCCAATAAAATATGGTCGTCTTCAACACCTAGTTCTTTCAGCATGTTAATCACTGCACTGTTCATCATTGGAGGTCCACACATGTAGAACTCACAATCTTCTGGTGCAGGGTGATTCTTCAAATACTCTTCTAAAATCACATTGTGAATAAAGCCTGTGTAACCTTCCCAGTTATCTTCTGCTTGTGGGTCAGATAAAGCACAATGCCATTCAAAGTTATCATTCTCTTTCGCCAGCATGTCGAAATCTTCTACATAGAACATTTCACGCTTACTACGCGCACCATACCAGAACGTCATTTTACGATCTGATTTGAGTCTGCGTAATTGGTCGAAAAGATGTGAACGCATCGGTGCCATACCCGCACCACCACCAATAAAGACCATTTCGTTTTGAGTCTCTTTGGCATAGAATTCACCATAAGGCCCTGAAACGAATACTTTATCACCTGCTTTCAGATTAAAAATAAACGATGACATGATGCCTGGTGGTACAGAATCTGGCGCACCGGGAGGTGGTGACGCAATCCGCACGTTCAACATGATTTCTTTTTCTTCTGGGTAAGAAGCCATTGAGTAAGCTCTCAAAGTATCTTCTTTTACATCAGAAACATAACGCCATAGGTTGAATTTATCCCAGTCTTCACGGAATTCTTCTTGAATATCCATGTCCGCATATTTTGAAACATGAGGAGGACATTCAATTTGGATATAACCACCTGCACGGTAATTAATCGCTTCACCGTCTGGCAATGTTAAGACTAATTCTTTAATGAAGGTCGCTACATTATCATTAGATTTAACGGTACATTCCCATTTCTTAACACCGAAGACGCTATCTTCAACTTCAACGTCCATATCGTGTTTAACAGTCACTTGACAGCAAAGACGCTCGCCTTCGGCAGCTTCTCTTTTAGTAATGTGAGATAACTCAGTCGGTAAAATTTCACCACCACCTGAATTAACTTTCACTTTACACTGACCACATGTACCACCGCCGCCACAGGCAGAGGGGACGAATAAGCCATTATCGGCTAATGCGGTTAATAATTTTGAACCCGCAGGAACATGAATTTTCTTTTCATCATTAATGAGAACTTCAATGTCCCCTGACGCAACCAACTTGCTTTTTGCGCCAATAATAATAAAGACCAGTGCAATAATGATAACCGTAAAAAGCACTACGCCTAATAATATTTCTAGCATTACAATACCTTTTTAAAGTTGAATTCCAGAGAATGCCATAAAACCTAATGACATCAGCCCAGCACTAATAAATGTAATTCCTAAGCCTTGCAGACCCGCTGGAATATCGCTGTATTTTAATTTTTCGCGAACACCCGCCATCACAGTAATTGCTAATGCCCAGCCAAAACCACTGCCTGCACCATAAACAACACTTTGTGCGAAGTCATAATCACGCTCAATCATAAATAAACTGCCGCCTAAAATCGCGCAGTTTACAGTGATTAACGGTAAAAATACGCCTAATGCGTGATACAAAGCTGGGAAAAATTTATCTAAAATCATTTCCAGAATTTGCACTAAGGCCGCAATCATACCGATACAGCTTAATAATGCTAAAAAGCTTAAATCAACGCCTGTAATGCCTAACCATGATAGTGCATCTTCTTTTAGTAGTAGATGATAAATCAGGTTATTGGCAGGAACGGTGATAATTTGCACAACCATCACGGCAATACCTAAACCCATTGCGGTCGAGATTTTTTTCGACACGGCAAGGAAGGTACACATTCCTAAGAAGAATGCTAAAGCCAAGTTTTCTACGAAAACCGCTTTAATAAATAAACTTACATAAGCGTCCATTAGTGGTGTCCTCCTTCGCCATGTGAAATGTCTATAATTTTAAAATCAGGCTGTTCAACTTGCTCTGGTTTCCATTGACGAAATGACCAGATGATGATGCCAATAATAAAGAATGCACTCGGTGGCAATAACATTAAGCCATTTGGCTCGTACCAACCACCATCTTTAGTTAAAGTGAAAATATCGAAACCCAGTAATTTACCTGAGCCGAAGAGTTCTCTAAAAAAAGCCACAATCACTAAGATTAAGCTATAGCCTAAGCCATTACCGATACCATCCATAAAACTTGCCATCGGTGGATTTTTCATCGCATAAGCTTCTGCACGACCCATCACAATACAGTTAGTAATAATCAAACCAACGAATACTGATAATTGCTTGCTTACATCGTAAGCAAAGGCTTTTAAGATTTGATCGACCACAATAACCAAAGAAGCAATAATCGTCATTTGTACAATGATACGAATACTGCTAGGAATATGGTTACGGATGGAACTAATTGCCGCACTTGAACATGCTGTGACCGAGGTTAATGCAACCGCCATAATCAGCGATGTTGACATTTGCGAAGTAACCGCTAATGCCGAGCAAATTCCTAAGACTTGTAAGGTAATAGGATTGTCATTAACCAGCGGTTTGATTAATACTTTTTTTGTTTCGTTATTTAAAATAGCACTCATGATACCCCCTATCCGTCAGTTCTTATTTTTTCCAAATAAGAAGCAAAACCTTCGCTACTCATCCAGTATTTAATTAAATTGCTGACACCTGTGCTAGTTAATGTTGCCCCTGCTAGACCGTCAACCTGAAATTCAGAGCCGTCTTTATTGGTATCAACGACACCTTTAATTAATTTTAAAGCGACTTCACCTGATTCGGTATAGACTTTTTTGCCTGCCCATAATGCACGCCAGTTAGGATTGACAACTTCGCCGCCTAATCCTGGTGTTTCTGCTTGGTCATAAAAGTTAATACTTTGTACCGTTTGTCCGTCAGCATCTAAAGCTAAGAAGCCGTACATGGTTGACCATAAGCCGTAGCCATGAACAGGTAAGATGATAGATTTAACCGCACCGCCTTCTTTAACTAAATAGACTTTAGCAATTTTGGCTTTAGCTTTAATGCTGGCAAGATCTTTATCTCTAGGAATAACGATATTTTGTGTGGCATCTTTAGCGGCTTTACGTTGGTCATAAGCAGTTACATCCCTATCTTCGACATAATCACCTGTTTCCATATCCACTAATTTAGCTTCGATTTGTTCTTCAAAAGCTTGGTGAATATTAGTGCCGTCTTCTAATAAGCCCGCAACATCAAGGATATTTTTCTTCATATCCATTGCTTTATTTTCAACTTGCAACGGTTTTAAAGCCACTGCGGAAATTGAAACTAAAATTGCACACACAAAACAGAGTGATAATGCAACTGAAATCGTTTTTTCTAAGCTATCATTGCCTAAAGCTAAAACTTTATCTCTATATTTAGCGAACTTTTGATAATGCTCGCATTTATCTAGCTTTTCACAAAGACCCGCTAGATGTTTACATTTTTTATTCTCGTTAGGCATGACGTTTCACCCTTCTTTTAATATTTGCCTGAACCACAAAGTAATCAATAACAGGCGCGAACATATTCGCAAATAAAATTGATAGCATCATGCCTTCGGGAAAAGCGGGATTAACGACGCGCACTAAAATCACCATTGCACCGATTAATACCCCATATATCCAGCGTCCTGTATTGGTCATTGCCCCTGAAACAGGGTCTGTTGCCATATAAACCATACCGAAAGCAAAACCGCCCAAAGTTAAATGCCAATAAAAAGGCATTGCAAACATAGGGTTAGTATCACTGCCGATCATATTGAATAGTAATGATGTGGCAACCATACCGCCTAAAACACCTGCCATGATGCGATAAGAGGCTATTCGGGTATAAAGTAGGAAAGCTGCACCGATTAAAATGGCTAAGGTTGAAGTTTCACCAATTGAACCTGGCATAAAACCCATGAAAGTTTGAAACCAGCTATAACCTGCTTCTGAAATCGCATCCATTCCACCTTGAGCAGCGAGACCTAAAGGCGTAGCTGCGGTGAAACCATCAACACCGACCCAGACTGAATCGCCTGAAATAGACGCAGGGTAAGCGAAGAATAAAAATGCACGCCCTGTTAAGGCAGGATTTAAAAAGTTTTTACCCGTACCACCGAAAACTTCTTTACCAATCACAATCCCGAAAGAAATGCCTAAGGCAACCTGCCATAAAGGCATATCAGGTGGCAAAATCAAAGTATAAAGCATTGAAGACACTAAAAAGCCTTCGTTGACTTCGTGACCACGAACGGTTGCGAATAATACTTCCCAAATACCGCCGATCGCTAAGGTGACAATATAAATAGGTAAGAAGAATAAAGCTCCGTGGACAAAATTTGAGATGGGATTCATCGGGTTATAACCGAAAATATTCATCACCAAACTGCGCCAGCTAGGGGACTCAGTAAGCCCCATCGCTTCTATCGCTAAATTTGCTTGATAACCCGTGTTATACATCGCCATCATAATACAAAAGAATGTAGCGATAACCACAAAGGTCATAGTTCGTTTCAGATCATTACCATCACGAACGTGAGTTGTGCCGCGTGTTACATCAGAGGGGGTATAAATAAAAGTATCTACCATCTCATAAAGACCGTAATACTTTTCTAGCTTACCGCCTGTTGTAAAATGCGGCTCTATGCTATCTAATAAATCTCTAGCCGACATTATCCTTCCTTCTCAATTTTAGTTAAATTTGCTCTTAACACAGGTGCAAAATCATGTTTGCCTGGGTCTGCAAAAGTAAATAAGCTCATATCTTCTTCGTCTAATTCCAGACAACCTAATAATTGAGCCTGGTCGCTATCAGCCACCACTAACGCTTTTAATAACGGAGTCGCTAAAATATCCAGCGGCATCACCGATTCAAAAACGCCAACGGGAACAATCGCACGGTTACTACCATTTTTATCAGTAGTCAGCGGGAATTTACGACCTGATTGACGATCACGGCTAGACGTATAAACATTCATCGTTGAATATTTATCTTTACCCGCAACAATCCAGCCAAACAATTCACGATCACGCCCTTCTTTTAAGGCTGAAACTTGTAGTGCATAACAGCTTAAATAGCTTGCCCAATCTGCCGCTTCACGACCGTATAAAACCGAACCAGAAATCACACGGTTTTCACCGTCTTCTAACTCGTTTTCGACTAAATCGTTAGTATTTGCACCGACACGGGTACGCAGTAAACGTGGTTTTTTGACCGCAGGGCCTGCTAAAGAAACCACTCGTTCAACATTCAACTTACCTGTAGTGAACAATGCACCGATAGCAATAACCGCTTGATAATCCAAATGCCATGCAAATTTCTCTGCATTAACAGGATTTAAGAAATGGATATGTGTGCTAGGAAGACCCGCAGGATGAACGCCTGAGAACTCAGCCGTTTCAACATCAGAACTTGAAATATCAGCCCCAGTTGCTTTACACAAATAGGTTTTGCCGCCACTCAATTTAGAGATAACTTTCAAACCATTGGCAAAATCATCGCTACGTTCTTTGATGATAACCGCAGGATCAGCCGCTAAAGGGCGCGTATCAATTGCAGTCACAAAGATGGCTGATGGCGTGGTATCTGTATGAGGAATTTTTCCGTAAGGACGTGTTTTTAACGATGTCCAAAGACCCGAAGCTAAAAGATTTTCTTTAACTTCATCAGCCGTTAAATCAGCTAATTTAGCCGCATCAACTTTTTTGAAAGTTTCCTCAGCCTTGCCTTTAAGCTCAATAACAACCGATTGTAAAACCCGTTTTGCACCGCGATTAACGGCTTTAACTACGCCAGCAGCGGGTGATGTAAAAAGAACTCCAGAATTTTGTTTATCCGCAAAAAGCGGTTGACCTAATTTGACGTTATCGCCTTCAGCGACCAACATCTTAGGTTTTAAACCTATAAAATCCTGCCCTAGAACGGCAACGGATTTAACCTGATTGCCGTCCGATATTTTTTGTTCAGGTTCACCTGTAATGGGTAAATCTAAACCTTTAGTTATAGTAAATTGCATAGTGTATAAGCCTGCTCTCCAGACACTGTGGGCGAACATTCCTCTTTTTTTGGATCACAAAAAAATTAAGGTACTTGAAAGATTGTAAAACCCTACTATTACACCATAAAAAGGCTTATTTCTCAATCGAGAAACTTAATGTAGAACAGGATTATGGAATGAAAATTAATTAACCTAGAGAAATTATTTTTTTAACCATGAAGCGCGTGAAGAGCATGAAGTATTGAAAACCTTGTCTTTATAAGCCTCATGCTCTTCATAGTGGAAATATAAACCCTTTAAATTATATGAGTTATTTGTTTTTTGTTTCTAAAAAATTTATTATTTCAGTTCTTTTAGTAAGTATTTACTTGAGCGACCTGCGCCCATTGTTTGCAAAATATTTTTTTCTAATAAATCTTTTAAATCACGCGCCGCAGTAATATCGGTAGTATGCGCTAAGCCTTTATATTTTTTTCGTGAAATACCTGTTTTAAAATCATCGGTTTCCAATAACTTTTGTAAAAGTTTTTTTTGTCGCGGATTAAAAGAGACGTTACGATACCTATCCCAAAACAAGGTTGCGATACGGATTTTAGCTAACTTTTCCTGACTGGAATTAGCTGCATCAGCAATTTGCTCTAAAAACCAGACAATCCATTCAGTAATATCTAAGGTACCTTTTTGACAGTTTTCCAATAATTGATAATACTCATTTCTGTTTTTTTCGATTTGTGTTGAAATTGAATACAACCTTAATTGCGTTGCCTCCCCCTGAGCTAAACAGCGTTCAGCAATAATTCTGGATAAACGACCGTTACCATCATCAAAAGGATGAATGGTGACAAAGTAGAATTTCGCTATCGCTGCTTTAATATAGGAAGAAGGGGGTTCTTGATGATTTAACCAGTGTAAAAATCGCTGCATTTCTTGTTGGACACCTGCACGACTGTCACAAGGAGCTTGGAAATGCACAGATTGCTTACCAAAACGTCCCGAAACTACTTGCATGATTTCATCTCGATATTGGCCAATATTAACCGAATACAATAAAGGTTTTTCGTAAAACATCATGCTGTGCCATTGCAACAATTGTTGCTCACTAAGTCCAGTATTTGAAAAACGCACCGCCTCTAATAAGACATCAACAAAAGCAGTCACACTTTTTGAAGTGCGGCTTATTTCACCTACGCCTAAACGATTGGCAATACTGGAGCGTACTGATTCGCGGTCGAGAATTTCACCTTCAATTTTTGCCGTTGCCAGTGTTTCTTCCAGCAAGATTTGTGATTCAAAATGCAGTTGTTTTTCTTGTTCTACTTCTTGCGCCAGTATTGTTAAGGGTGAAACTGCTTTGACTGCTTTTTCAAGGGCAGGCAAAATTTTATCACTGTTGTAACTAAATTCAGGCCAGTTTTGTTGTTGCCAAATCCACATAATGTTGTTTGAGTGATATGAAAAAACCATTTAATCATATCATTTAATGATACGAATAATATGTATTTTTATATCATTGTGCGTAGCTTTTTCACAATTCCCCCTTTACTTCATGCAATGTCATTAATACTCATCGACACTATATTCATTAGCCACTTGTTTACGAACAATTAATTTCCCCTCAGTTTTAGGTAGTTGTAACTGCCATTGCTGGTTGGCATAAAGTCGCTTACTGCCCAAATCAACACAATCTGTTAATTTTTCATAGTCTTCAGGGCATTGTCTTATATCATGTAAGTTGATATTAGTATTCCCTAGTCGACGTTCTCTACCATAATTGTTAAATACATA
>WTBX01000043.1 GCA_013138855.1 Methylococcaceae bacterium | reverse complement strand
AGAATTTAATTTTGACCATGCCAACGTGCCGTTTATGTTTGAATGTTTTAATAATTACGAAGCCGAAAGTCAGAAACTAATTGAAAAAGGCTTGGCATTACCTGCTTATGAAATGGTTTTAAAAGCTTCACATACCTTTAATTTATTAGATGCCCGACATGCAATTTCGGTAACAGAACGTCAGCGTTATATATTAAGAGTACGTAATATGTCGAAAGCCGTTGCCGAAACTTATTATCAACGCCGTGAAGCATTGGGTTTTCCGATGTGTAAAGGTTAATATCATGTTAAAAAGGCTATATATTCATAATTACAAATGTTTAGTTAATTTTGAAATTAACTTTGATAAGGATATTAGTCTTTTTTTGGGAGCTAATGGTTCGGGAAAAAGTACGGTTTTTGAAGTTTTAACAATTCTCCGAAAAATAATTATTAATGAAGAGAAGCTTGAATACCTTTTTGAACGCAACAATAAGCCTAGAGGATTTGAAAACCAACATATAGAAAATATTCATTTTGAATTGGAATTTGAAGTTAATGACTCTATTTATAAATATATTTTATTAGTTGAAACTTTCTTTTTTTCTATTAAAGAAGAATCTCTATACCTAAATAATGATTTATTAATAACATCTAAAGAAAAAGAAACAACCCGCTATCGTAATGAAAATATATTTTCTTTACCTTTTGGAAATAATGAAAAAACTCTATTTGAACCATCGCGTTCAAGTATGAAACGTTACGCTTCACATATTAAAGATTTTTTTCAATATTTTAATTCTTTATTTATAGCTCGTATTAACTCCTATGAGATGTTTTCTACTATAAATAAAACTAACACAGAGATAAAAACAGATTTTTCCAATTATGCTGAATGGTTTTCATACCTTAATGAAAGTTATAGAAAAGAATTATTAGTCCTTGAAAACAACCTGCCTGAGATTTTAGTTGGGTTTGAAGTTTTTAGAATACAGCAAGCAGGTCGTTCAAAGATATTACAATTAGGCTTTAAAAATTCATCTAATGAAAAAGATATTTTTTATTATGATTTTGATGAATTATCAGAAGGTCAAAAAACATTAATTGCTCTTTATACTTTAATTTATTGTACTCCTGATAATTCAATAATTTGTATTGATGAACCTGAAAATTTCTTAGCGTTACCAGAAATTCAACCATGGTTTGATGAGCTTTATGACCAATGTGCTGAAAGAAACTTACAAGTTATATTAATTTCACATCATCCTAAAATTATTAATTTTTTAGCAAATGATTCAGGTTATTGGTTTAGTAGAGAACATAACCTAACTAAAATACAAAAAATTGTTCCTGAAAATGAAAGTGGACTTTCTATTGCTGAGTTGGTAGATAGAGGTTGGATTTATGAACAATGATGCTCAAATATTTATATTGTGTGAAGATACAAATCATTATCATTTTGCAAGAAAATATTTTGAGCTATTAGGATTTAATAAAAGAAAAATATACTCAAGACATAATCCTAAAAGAATAAGTGTTGGTTCTGGTGCAAAATATGTAGAAAATAATTATTTACAACAAATCAAGGCATTTAAAAGCAAAGCAAATCATTTAGATTGCATTTTAATCGTTATTATTGATGATGATACTAAAAACCTTATTCAAAATTTATATCAACTTTATACGCCTTCGGCAAACGAAAAAATTTTAATCTTCTCTCCAAAACGTAATATTGAATCTTGGTTTCATTATATTGAAGGAAATTTAATTGATGAAACAGAGGATTATAAGAAGAACTATAGAGATGCAAAACCAACTGAATTTGCTAAAAAATTAAAAAATAAAATTTGCATTAATGATTTAGCTAAAGATACGCCGTCATCCTTGCATCATGCCTGTAAGGAATTGGAAAAACTATGAATGATGCCTTTTTTAAATCTGTTCATATTTCTAATTTTAAATCGCTTAAAGATGTGACTTTAAAAGATTGTAAGCGAATTAATTTATTAATTGGTAAACCTAATGTTGGTAAATCAAATATTTTAGAAGCGATTGGATTATTTAGCTTACCCCACATCAAATACAACAAGAACAAAAAGATAACTCAATTTATTCGTTTAGAAAATATATCCGAGCTATTTTCTGATGGAAATATAAATACTGACATTACTATTTCTGTGAATGATGATAATTTTTGTACAGTCAAATACTATTCTGATAAGTTTTTTAATAAACCTCATTTTAAACTTAGACAAAAGAATGGAGATTTTAAATACACTCCTTTGTCAGAAGATACTGATTGCTCATTTATACATCAACAAAAAGATGGAGAATTTGCAGATTTCCGTATCAATAATTCATCAAAAAACACTTATATACAACTAAACAATCTTCTTAATCTAGCTAATCTAGAAAATCACAATCTATCTAAAGTAAAGTATTATAAATTTGCACCTCAATTTTTTACAAAAAAACAAAATAGAAGTCCTTCTTTTCTTATACCTTCTGTTGGTAATAATTTACTTGAGGCTATTCAAAAAAATGGAATAGATAAAGAGCTATCAACAATCTTTGATGAGTATGGCTTAAAACTAATGTTTGATAAAACAAATCAAACATTAAGAATCATGAAAATATTAGAAGATAACGCAATAGTTTCATTTCCTTATGGTTCAATTGCTGACACCCTACAAAGGATGATATTTTTTAAAACAGCCATTGCTTCTAATGAAGATTCCATATTGCTTTTTGAAGAACCCGAAGCCCATTGTTTTCCTCCTTATATAGCTCACTTTACCCAAGACGTTATAAATTCAGAAAATAATCAATTTTTTATTGCAACCCATAGCCCTTATGTATTAAATGACTTTTTAGAAACTAAAGAGACTCGTAACGAATTGGCTATTTTTTTCGCTGATTTCAAAGATGGACAAACCGTTATTAATCGACTTACAGACGAAGAACTCGAAGAAATTTATGATTATGGAATAGATGTCTTTTTTAATTATGAACGCTTTACACAGCATGGATAATCATATTCTTCCTGAGTGTTATCTCGATACCAATTTGATGGAATCATTATTACCGACTAAAAAAGGCTACAATCATCAAAAGGGCTGTAATGAGGTCATTAGGGTTATGCAACACAAATTCAAAGGGAGATTTGCTGTCGGTATTTTGGATAGAGATAAAGATTCACCCGATAAGCTAAAAACAAAAAACTTTAATTTTATAGACGAAAAACATAATCTAAGGCTTTATAGACATCAATCGGAACATCATTATTTAATACTGCATCCACCTATTGAAAAATGGCTAATTGCAGAATCAAAGCAAGTAAATTTATCGTTAGAGTTCTACAACCTTTCAAGTAATCTTGATGAGTTAAAAAAACTATCAAAACCTAAAACGAGCAAAGATAACCCTCGATTTAAAACAGTATTTGAAAAACTGAAAGAACATAATGCTAACGGCATAACACAGTTATTAAATTGGACGGATTATTTAATCAAAAATCCTGATAATGCAGACGAAACATACTTAAAAAACATAGGCAATGCATCGTGACAGAACAACAAGATTTATTATTTGAACTAGGCTGCGAAGAACTCCCGCCTAAAAACTTACTCACTTTAAGTAATGCGTTATTAAACAATATGCTTAAAGGATTAGATGAGGCTGGCTTGAGTTATCAAGATTCTAAAGCCTATGCAACGCCTAGACGTTTAGCCGTTTTAATTAAAGGACTAAATTCGGCACAAGCTGATAAAGTCGTTGAAAAAAGAGGTCCTGCTGTAAAAGCGGCATTTGCTGAGGATGGTTCGCCAAGTCGTGCCGCGTTAGGTTTTGCTAAAAGCTGTGGTGCGGAATTTGATGCTTTAGAACGTATGAAAACCGACAAAGGCGAATGGCTTATTTTCAAACAAGCGGTTAAAGGCAAAGCTTCAACGGAATTAGTTCCTGAAATTATTAATAAAAGTATTCGTACCTTGCCCATTGCTAAAAAAATGCGCTGGGGAAACTCCACGACAGAATTCGTACGCCCTGTGCATTGGGCTGTTTTACTTTATGGCGAAACGGTTATTGATGCTGAAATTTTAGGTTTAAAAACAGGTAATCAAAGTCGCGGACATCGTTTTCATGCGCCTGAAGCTATCACGATTCAAACACCTGACTTGTATGTAGAAAGTTTGCGTACACAAGGACAAGTCATTGCTGATTTTTCTGAACGTAAAGAATTAATTCGAGTAGCAGCGAATGAAGCGGCAGCGAAAGTGGGCGGTTTAGCGCATATTGAAGAAGATTTGCTTGAAGAAATCGCGTCACTCAATGAACAGCCCGTTCCTGTGACAGGAAATTTTGACGAACGTTTTTTAAATCTGCCGAAAGAAGTCTTGATTACCACCATGCAGAGTAATCAAAAATACTTCCCTGTGGTTAATGATAAAGGCGATTTATTAGCGCATTTCATTACCTTTAGTAATGTCAAAAGTACGCGCCCTGAATCTATTCAACACGGTAACGAGCGCGTGATTTTACCGCGTTTAGCCGATGCTGAATTTTTCTGGAATCAAGATAGAAAACAACCCTTATCAGCTCGCGTTGAAAAACTGCAAACCATCGTTTTCCAACAAAAATTAGGCACGTTGTTTGATAAAACCACCCGCTTACAAACCTTAGCATTCTACATTGCTAATGAAATTAATGCGGATGCAGAACTTGCTCAAAGTGCTGCCCATCTAGCAAAAACCGATTTAATCACCGATATGGTCGGCGAGTTTGCCTCGCTTCAAGGGATTATGGGGCGTTATTATGCCTTAGCTGATGGCGAAGATGCGGAAGTTGCACAAGCCATAGAAGAGCAATATTTTCCTAAGCAATCAGGCACAGCGACACCAAGTAGCGTAACAGGACAGGTTTTATCACTTGCAGATAAAATGGATACCTTAACAGGGATTTTCAGCGCGGGTTTAATTCCAACAGGCGATAAAGACCCTTACGCACTACGCCGTGCAAGCTTAGGTATTTTAAGAATTATTATTGAAAATAAATTATCGTTGAATATTATTGATTTAATTTCCTACGCCTTACAGCAATATTCTCATGATTTTGATAGAGGTAAAACTAAAGCCTTAGTCACTGATTTTGTCTTTGAGCGTTTAAAAGGCTATTGCTTAGATCATGGTTTTAAAGCCGATGAGTTTGAGGCGGTTATCTCGATTAAACCTGCACAACCGTTAGATTTTATGGCGCGTTTGCAAGCGGTTCAGCATTTTAGAGCTTTACCCGAAGCGGAAAGTCTAGCAGCGGCAAATAAACGGATTAGCAATATTTTGAAAAAATCCGAAACTGCGCCCGCCGAATCTGTTGGAAATTTGATTGAATCTCAAGAAAGACAATTGCAAGGCTTAGCGGAAAAATCAGCCGCAGATATTAAGCCATTATTGAAACAAGGAGATTATGAGGCGGCCTTATCAAGA
>WTBX01000082.1 GCA_013138855.1 Methylococcaceae bacterium | reverse complement strand
GGATACCATCCCTTAAAGGGATGTTATCTAGGCTGTCGAATTTTACTTCAATCACCTATGTTTCACCTTCCCAGCTTATGGATTTTAACACTTCAAAAATAATTTTAGAAAAAACTTAAACAATATGATAAAAATGGCATGGCTCATTCGCTGATATAAGAAAAACTATGCCTCAAACCTCAAAAATAATTCAAAGCCGTGAAGACTGGAAAAACAAGGCAATTCAACGAGCTAATGAAAATAGAGAACATCGAAAAAACCAAAAACGCCATTTGGAAAAAATAGCTCAGCTCAAAGAACAAATCATTACTCTGGAGCAAGCTAACGACGAGATTAAAAAAACTTCAAATGACACTAATGTTGTCGAAATAAAACAGGCTGCCGAAACACGCAGTTTTTGTGTTTTACTGGTTCTCAATGCCGTAGTTTCCTACCGTAGCGTACCCCGTATTTTCGCTTTGTTTGATGAGCATACTTCGCTGAGTTGGAACTGGGTTCCGCATTTTACCTCGGTTATCAACTGGACTTTGCGTGTCGGTTTGGGTTTACTGGTACAAGTTGCTCCTACTTGCGAACCTTGGGTTGCTATCATTGATCACTCCATTGATATAGGTACTAAGAAAGCCTTGGTGGTGTTGCGGGTGAAGATGAATACCTTGTTGGAGCGCGGCAGTGCCATTAGATTGGAAGACTGCGAATGCGTCGGTCTTAAAGTTTGCGAAACCGTTAATAGTACAACGATTCGTGATGATTTAAGCGAAATTTTTAACATCTCAGGGATGCCTAGCGCGATAGTTAAAGATGGTGATTTCACCTTGCAAAAAGGCGTGCGCTTATGGATGGAAAAACAGCAAATTTCTATCCCTGTCATCAAAGATATAGGACATGCAATGGCAAGGGTTCTCAAAGGTGAGTTTGAAAAAACAACGCCTTATAAGCGTTTCATTTCTGCAACATCTAGGTGTACGAAATGCTTGCGTCAAACTGATATGGCGTTTTTAATTCCTCCTAAACTACGCAGTAAAGGACGCTTTCAAAGCATTAGCAAGCTGGGAAAATGGGCGGATAAAATGTTGGAAGCACTGGCAGTTAAAAGCCTTGAAAAAGACAGCGAAACCAGTGCATTGCTGGAAAGACTGCGTATAGCAATGCCAGATTTCTTTCTGCTGAAACCTTTTATAATAAAGTTTGCCAAGACAACAGAAATAATATCTAAAGTCATGAAGATTCTTAAAAACAAAGGGCTGACAGAAACGACTTACGAACAATGCAAGCAATTATCGACAGAATTTCCAGAGGATTCAAAAGTCAAAACGCAGTTACAAGATTGGCTGGAAGAGCATCTTAAAATCCAACAACAAACTGCCAATTTGCCGCTTATAGTGAGTAGCGATATTATCGAATCGTTATTCGGAAATTTTAAACATATCATAGCGCGAGGTTCGCAGGGTGATATGAACCGTTCTGCATTATTAATTCCTGCGCTTTGTGGAAACTTAGATTATGACACTATCACGGAAGCTTTAATAAACGCTCCTCACTGTGAGTTAAAAGCTTGGGATAAAGAGAGCATTCCTTATACGATACGTAAAGAACGCCAAAAGTTTTTTGGTAATATAAATATCCAAAAAGCGGGGAAACTATAGTTTAAGTATGAGGTTTATTTCGACAGCCTAGATACCATCCCTACTATTTATGCTGTATCTTTATTTAAAATTGGAAAGGGATTGATCTTCGCTCCATTCATATAACTCGGTTAATGTCGGGTCACATTTACAACAGCTTGTTCCACAACCAGAATCAGGTGAGATTTTTTTGACCTTACCTTTAGTAATCCATTTACCTAGCATTCCTCTTAAGGCATCTGGGTCAATATCGAAATGAATCACTAATTCGTGCAAAGTGACGCGTTGCTGTTGTTTTAAATAATTTCGCAATTCAGATAAAATCATACATTTACCTCCTGCTTTACCTCGTTCACATTATAGCTTTTTCCATAAATCCACAAGCCTATTAACACGCTAATAAAGGCACAGAGTAAGCCTATAATCCATGCTAGGGAATATTCAGGATGCTGTGCATAAGTGGCGACTTGATAAAATATTGTCGCAGTTAAATACGCGAGTCCTGTTGTCCAAAATAGTACGAATATTGTCCAGCCTGTGTTAGTTTCCCTATAAATAGCCGCTGTAGCAGCCACACACGGTGCGTATAGCAATATAAATAATAAATAGGCAAATGCACTGGCTTGACCATCAAAACTTTTTTGCATCGCACTAAACGTACCTGTTTTGACTTCCTGCGCTTCGGCTGCGGAATCTAAATCGCTAACGTTGCCTATATCAAGCCCTAAAGGGTCTAAGACATTATCGGCAACGGCTAATAAATTTTCAGGAATAGTTCTAAAAGCATCAATAATGGCTGTACTTAACTCAAATACTTCTTCTTCTGCTTCATCATTTTCAGCGGCTGCCATTTGGCTGTATAAGGCATCTAGCGTTCCCACAACGGCTTCTTTCGCTAAAACACCTGTGAAAATTCCAACCGTAGCCGGCCAGTTTTCTTCTTTAATGCCCATAGGCTTAAAGGCAGGCGTTAAGCTGCGTCCGATTTCACTCAATACCGATTTATCACTATTTTCTTGTCCAAAACTACCGTCTGTTCCTAAGGCATTTAAAAAATTTAGCACTAACACCATAGGCACGATGACTTTTCCTGCATTAAATAAAAATGCTTTTAATCTATCCCATGTTTTAGTAAATACGCCTTGAAATGTTGGTAAATGGTAGGAGGGTAACTCCATGATAAAAGGAGTTACATCGCCTTTAAATAAGGTATGACGCATGATTAACCCTGTTAATACCGCCACGACAATACCAAATATATATAAACCAAAGACTAAGTTTTGTCCGCCTACAGGAAAAAAGGCAGCGGCAAATAAGGCATAAACAGGCAATCTTGCGCCACAAGACATGAAAGGGTTCATTAGATTGGTCAGAATACGGTCTTTTTGATTATCCAAGGTACGTGTCGCCATAATGGCAGGGACATTGCAACCAAAGCCTACAATCATCGGTACAAAGGATTTACCTGGTAAACCAATCATGCGCATGAATCTATCCATTACAAACGCGGCTCTCGACATATAGCCCGAATCTTCCAATGCCGATAAAAACATAAATAAAAAGCCGACAATGGGAATAAAAGTCGCGACAACTTGTACGCCGCCTCCTACGCCTTGCGCAAGTAAAACGATTAACCATTCAGGTAAATTAATTTCAGCTAACCATACTGAAAGTCCATCGACCATGAATGCACCAACAAGCTGGTCGAAAACATCAATAAACGCGCTGCCGATGTTAATGGTAAACATAAACATGGTGTACATCACTAATAAGAATATCGGAATTCCTAAAAAGCGATTTAAGACAATGGAGTCGATTTTATCGGTGTTATGGCGGCTAACCTCGTTTAGTTTGCAAAGTGCTTCATGTGTCAATTCATTCACAAAACCATAACGGGCATCAGCCGCGAGAATGTCGATTTCGTCATCGGTTTCGCGTTCGACTTGCTGTTGCAATTTTTGTATGGTCGGGTACAGCGCGTCACCGACAAACGATTTAGCGAGCGTATCATCTTCTAAGGCTCTAATTAACAACCAGCGTAAATCGCACTGATGCATCTGTGCTTTATCTTTTAATAAAGTGCTGGCTTCGCTAATCGCCGCTTCTAATTTAGGATGATAAGTAATGTTTAAATTAGGAGTGGGCTGTGTTGTTACTGCTGTGTTGACTGAGTTTTTAAGTGTATCTAACCCTGTTTTACTGCTGGCAATAATGGGAATAACAGGGCAGCCTAGTTTTTCAGATAGACATTCAATATCAATTTTAATGCCGCGCTGTTTAACGGCATCCATCATATTGAGTACCAATATCATCGGGACGCGCATTTCAATTAATTGCGAGGTCAGATAGAGGTTACGTTCAATATTTGAAGCATCGAGAATATTAATAATTAAATCGGCTTCTTTAGAGGCAACATAATCGCGGGCTACTTTTTCGTCTAATGAAACTTCATCATCAGCCGCTTCTAAAGAGTAAGTTCCTGGTAAATCAACTAGTTCTATGGTTTTATCGTCAAATAGGTATTCACCTGTTTTTTTCTCAACGGTAACGCCTGGCCAATTTCCCACATGTTGTTTTGAACCTGTTAGTGCATTAAACAAGGTGGTTTTGCCACAATTTGGATTACCGACAACCCCGACTATAAAATTAGATTTCATTAAACTTTCTCAATCAATAACACCGCCGCTTCATCTTTACGTAAGGTTAAGGAAAAGCCACGTATTTTAATTTCTATCGGATCACCCATCGGTGCAAAACGCGTAATACTAAAAGGCGTTCCCGGTGTTAAACCCATTGCCAGTAAACGCTTCCGATACGCTTTTCCAGATGTTTCAAAGCCAGTTATTTTTCCACTATCGCCTGCGGCTAAGGCTTTTAAATTTGTCATCATAACGGCATACCTTTAAAGAGAATAAAACTTTATTAAGATGTTATCAATAATCATTCTCATTTGCAATTTAAAAGTTAGTGATTTCGCTCTCATCGTCGATTAATTATCCACGAACAGCATGAAATTCACGAAAATTTCAAATTATACGCTCTTTATATCACCATGAAGCTCATGAAGAACATGAAGGATTTAACCTCTGATTCTTCATGAGCTTCATGCACTTCATGGTTCATAAAATCAGGCAGTAATTAGAAAAGATGTCAGTTTTTTCAAGCCATAATTCTTTTAAAATCTTCTAACACTCGAAAATAGCTGTCGTAACTGGTAATCTTTTTTCCTTCTAAAATAAACAAAGGTTCTTCAATAA
>WTBX01000181.1 GCA_013138855.1 Methylococcaceae bacterium | reverse complement strand
CTAACTCAAGGCATGGTCATCGCGGAAACTTTTTACCAAGTCGATGAGCATAGACAAAAACATTATTTTAATCTTACTGAGATTGAAGTTGAGCGTAACAGTAAAGGTAAAATAATTGCCGCTAAATCATTAGCGGATGGTTCAGAGGTCACTATTGGCAATACCGAAAAAATGTCGAAGTCGAAAAACAACGGCATAGATCCGCAAGCGTTAATTAATAAATATGGTGCGGATACGGTCAGACTTTACACCATGTTCACTTCACCACCAGACCAATCTTTAGAATGGAATGATGCGGGTGTTGATGGGGCTTCACGTTTCTTAAAACGCTTATGGCGACAAGCCTTTTTGCATATCAACGAAGGTTTAAATGAACAAGTCTTAGACAAAGCCAGTTTAAATGCTGATGAGAAAAAATTACGTTGTCAATTGCACCAAACTTTAGAAAAAGTTGCCGATGATTTAGGTAGACGACATACCTTTAATACTGCGATTGCTGCAAATATGGAATTGCTAAACAGCTTATCCAAGTTTAAAGGCGATAGCGCAAATGCAAAAGCTCTTCGTCAAGAAACTTTAGAAGCAATTACTTTAATGTTATCTCCCATTGTGCCGCATATTTGTCGTCAACTATGGACAGAGTTAGGACAACAAGGTGATGTGGTAAGTCAGCGTTTTCCCGAAGTTGATAAAGATGCCATGCAGCAAGATGCCATGACCATTATCATCCAAGTCAACGGCAAATTAAGAAGCAAGCTTGAAGTTGAGGTAAATGCAACGAAAGAACAAATTCAAGAACTTGCCTTAGCCGATGAACATGCACAACGCTTTATTGATGGTAAAGCCATTAAGAAAGTAATTGTTGTGCCTAAAAAGCTAGTTAATATCGTCGTTTAGGAATGAGAATTAAATAACATCCGAAACTTAAAATATATTTTTACCATGAAGGGCATGAAGAACATGAAGATAAAACCTTTGAAACTTCATGTTCTTCATGCCCTTCATGGTTCATAAGTTTTACTAAGCTGACAGATATAGTTTCGGAAGTTATTAAAGTTGCATTCCTTAATCACCAGACCTCGGAGGTTTTCAAAATCTCCGAGGTCTAATACTCTCATCACACCCCCTTAAAAAAGATGCGACTCAAACATTTCTCTTTTATTCTATTATTGTTTCTAACAGCCTGCGGCTATCAATTACGCGGTTCAATAGAACTCCCCGAAGGCATGGAAAACCTTTATCTCGAAAATGCCTCAGGACGGTTACAACAAGAAATCAGAAGTGCATTAAAGTTTTCTAAAGGTCAGTTAGTCTCCACACCAGAAGAAGCAGGCATTGTCATTAAAGTGCTTAGAGAAGAAATGAAAACCCGCGTGTTATCGGTCAGTTCTACAGGTAAAGCCAATCAATTTGAATTGATTTATAACCTCAACTTTTCAATTTTTTCCCCAACAGGCGAACTCTTACTAGCAAATCAAAAAGTTAATAGCCAACGTCATTATTTTAACGATCAAGAAGAAGTTCTGGCACAAACGAATGAAGAACAACTTATTCGTAATGAAATGTATAGCCAAGCGGTGCGTTCTATCGTCATTCGTTCCAGAATAGCAATGGAACACCAGCAAAAAGCACAAAAGGAAAAGAAAAATATGACAAAATTAGATGCACTCAAACAACAAGAACTAAAGCAGAAACCTGAATAATTAAAATGCGCTTAAAATTAACGCAATTAGACGGCTCTTTAAAAAGAGGTTTAGCCCCTGTTTATTTAATAACAGGTGATGAACCTTTGCAAATAGGCGAAGCCGCTGACAGCATTCGCCTTGCTGCTAAAAACAGGAGCTATTTAAACCGCGAAGTGTTCACAGTGGAAGGTAATTTTAACTGGAATCAAATTTCACAAGCAGCGGACAGCCTCTCAATTTTTGCAGATAAAAAAATCATTGATTTAAGAGTTCCTTCTGGAAAATTTGGCAAAGACGGCGCGAAAGTTCTTAGTGAATATTGTAAACAACCACCAGAAGATACAATTTTATTAATTAGTTCAGCAAAATTAACCAGTGCCTCCACAAAAAGCCGCTGGTTTCAAACTATTGATAAAGCAGGTGTTGTGATTCAGGTTTGGCCGTTAGCGGGACAAGAGTTGATTGCTTGGCTACGGCAACGCTTATTAAAACGTGGTTTGCAATTAGAAATAGAAGCCGTAAAAATACTTGCCTCACGCATAGAAGGTAATTTACTTGCAGCCGCTCAAGAGATTGAAAAACTCTATGTATTATATGGAACAGGGCGATTAAGCACTCAGCAAGTACAAGAAGTAGTCGCAGATAGTTCGCGCTTTGATGTGTTTAATTTAAGCGATGCGTTGCTTGGAGGGCGTGTAAACAGAATTATCAAAATTCTACAGGGCTTACAAGCAGAAGGCATAGCTGCTCCAATAGTCTTATGGGTACTAAGTAAGGATTTACGTTGTCTTTTGGAACTTAAAACGGCAAGCAATAAGGAACAAGTCTTTAGAAAACATCAAATATGGGATAAGCGTAAACACCTTATGAACAACGCTTTAAGCAGATTAAATTTAACGGAATTACAACAAGCCGTCATCCTCAGTGCAAAAGCCGATCGTCAAATTAAAGGACAACAAACAGGTGATAGTTGGGAAACTTTACTGCAAATTTGTTTATTAATGACTTCAATTAAAGTCTTTTCATAAACCAATACCTCCGCCAAAAATTGATCTGTCAACATTTTTCTGGACACAAAATTAGTGGTATCAGTATGAGCGATACGACATGCCAAGCAATATGCCTACGGCTTTTATAGAAATCTGCGCAAAAATTTCACGGACACCGTGTTTAAAAATGTCATTGATTGCCCTTCCGAGCGTTGTATCATCAAGATGTTCTGCTTTAATATTGGGAGCAATCAGGCGTTCACTGGGTTTATCTTCAAAAAAATGCGGTGTTAGGTACAGAGAACTTTGTGTGAAACCTAAGCCATTAATCACCATAGCCTTCACCGCCTGCCAGATTGAGACGTGACGTTGCTCAAGGTCTTGAGGAATAAGGCGATCAATGAGCGTGGCAATGCCTAATTCATCATAAAGCGTGGCAACTAAGCCAAGATGATCTAAGTTATGACTTTGGTAAAGTGCAGGAGCTTGCATTGAAGCAGTTTTGATATGGACAGCGATGGTCTTTTCCTCAAGATGTTTCGGTTTATCGGGTTTTGTGTGGGGTGAATTATAAAATACCTAATTTTAAAATTATAGATGCGGAATGTAGGCGTATAATAAAGTATCTTTAAAACCTGCTAACGACTTAATGTAAGCCAGACCACCGAGGTCTATGATGCAAAATAAACCTGAAAGGTCTCAAAAACTTTCAGGTTTCAAGTCCTTCTTGAGTTGTTAGCCACAAGGACTTTAAATAATGTCTTATAGTGATTTCAAAACACTGGAACAAGTACATAAAAAATTAGGCATCATCATAAAAGCTGAGTCTGAACTACATACAAATATTAAAGCAGCGGAATTAAGCGCGTGGTTTATCGAAACCATGAAAATGGCTTACATTAAAGCGATTAGAATCAACACTGAAACTTCAAGACAAGCGTTAATTGTTGACCATGTTTTGATGGAGTTAAGTCAGCAGGTTGAGGGCATCAGCTTTTTTCTTGAAAATGCCTTTAATGTCGATAGCAGCAAAGGGCTTACTGGTAATCCTGATGGAATCATTAGTAAAAGCGATAATCAACTTTACATAAGCTCCCCTGTTACAGTGTTGGTTGAAGCTAAAAAATCAGACTTAGGAAGTGGGTTGGCGCAATGTATTGCTGAAATGGAAGCCGCCAGAATATTTAATGAGCAAGAAAACAATAGTATTCCTGTCGTCTACGGTGTAGTCACTGATGGCGCATTGTGGCAATTCTTATCCTTAACAGATAACATCGCTATTATAGACAGCTATTTATATAGCTTTGGTGATGGTAGCCAGATTATAGGAATACTCAAATCTTTTTTTAATGGCTTGGAGTGAAAAAACAAGTTTTTTCAGGCTTTAAAATAATAAAGATCATCTCATGCAAACACTCAACATATCAGCGAATGTTCCTCATCGTCTAATTAATGTTAATGAATTTTATCGTATGGCTGATGCAGGAGTTTTAACCGAAGATGGGCGCGTAGAATTAATTGAAGGAGAATTATTAACTATGTCACCTATCGGTAGTTTTCATGCAAACACTGTTGATTGCATTACTCATTCATTATTTCAATAAATTAATGACACCGTGTGTGTTCGTGTCCAAAACCCTATTGATTTAAGTAATGTAAGCAAGCCAGACTCCGACTTGCTTTAGTCAACAAAGCCAACTACATCCAACGCCTAAAGACGTATTTTTGCTGATTGAAGTTTCTGATAGCTCGGAAGATTATGATCGCAACACTAAATTACCCTTATACGCGCATTATCACATTTCAGAAGTCTGGTTAATTAACGTCAAACAAAAACAGCTAGAAATCTATCAAAAACCTTCGACTGATAATTATCGTTTGAGCTTACGCTGGGGTGATGAAAATCAAGGTTTTTATCCTATTTTACACATACCATAATGTGTAGTTTTCATTCTAAGTAAATGACCCACAATAAGTATTAGGAAACTATTTTTACACCATGAAGAACATGAAGGTTCTGAAGATAAAGACTCTAAAACTTCATGCCCTTCATGCCCTTCATGGTTCAATAAAAATATTAAGAACAAAAATGGTATCAGTTTTAAATATTAAAATATATTGTTTTCATCACCCCAAGCTTACGCCCAGAAGCAGGCGAAATTATCTCCCCATTATTAGTTGATAATATTCACCTAGATTGGTGGGCTTGGTTTGAAGGCGTTTAATCACAGATAAGACTTTACTTTGCCCACTTAGGCAATAATCGCTAAAATATAAACAATTTACTCTTAATCTCAACGTAGCTAAAACTTCATGTCCACAACCGAAACATCCACGTCTACAAATAATTTTATCCGTCAAATCGTAGCAGACGATTTAGCCAGTAATAAACATAACGGCAAAGTTGCCACTCGCTTTCCTCCTGAACCGAATGGTTATTTACATATCGGTCATGCAAAATCCATTTGCCTTAATTTTGGCATTGCACAGGAAAACAACGGCACTTGCAATCTGCGTTTTGATGATACCAATCCTGAAAAAGAAAGTGTCGAATTCATGGAGTCGATTGAAAAAGACGTGCAGTGGTTAGGCTTTAAATGGACAGCTGAATATCACTCCTCAGATTATTTCGACCAGCTTTATGATTATGCCGTACAACTCATCAAAGATGATTTAGCGTATGTTGATAGCTTATCTGCCGAACAAATTCGTGAATATCGTGGCTCTTTAACTGAGGCAGGAAAAGAAAGCCCCGATAGAAATCGTCCTATCGAAGAAAGCCTAGATTTATTTCAACGGATGCGTGATGGCGATTTTGAGGATGGTCAGTATGTTTTACGCGCCAAAATAGATATGGCATCACCGAATATTAATATGCGTG
>WTBX01000054.1 GCA_013138855.1 Methylococcaceae bacterium | reverse complement strand
TGAAAATTTACATAACGTAATTGCGCTTCATAAGGGGTTTCTGGGTTAACATTTAAAAATAATTCTATTTTTGCTTTTTCTGGTAAAGCAATACTGTCACCGACGGCGAGCCACATTTCTAACTCTGCGGAACTAGGTTTGGCAATGGTTAATAAGCGTTCGCCTAGTTTTACAGGTTTTCCTTCTAACTCATAAGCATCGGGAACAATGGCAATGCCTGAAGCTTCGGCGTGAATATTAATTCGTTTTAATAAAGATTTTATATAATTGACTTCGGCGGTGCGTTGTTCAATTCGTGCGGCTAGCATGGGGATTTCTGCCGATGCTTCGCGATCTAATACGGATACTTGTTCGGTGCGTCTATATTCCGCCTTGGCAATTGCAAGTTCTTGCATTGCGACATCACGGCGTGATTTTAAGGAAGTATCATCCAAGGTAATTAATAACGAGTCTTTGCTAACTTCTTTATTGGGTAAGGCAAAAACTTTAGCAATGACACCTTCTAAAGGAGCGCGAACCACGAGAGGGTCTTTCGGAACAACTTCGGCTTGTGCTAATACGGATAACGTTATTGGAATAAACATAATCGCGATTAAAATCACCATTAATGTTACCCAGATAACTGTTTTTACATTTTTAAAGGCGGCAAAAATCGAGTGTTTTTTATGAGAAAGTAGTTCAACTGAATGAGAAGCCGCAGAACCCCAGTAATGTAAAAGCCTGAGTTCATCAGGTTTCCATTCCTCTATTCGCGCTAACAGTAAACCACCCAACACTTCACCGTCAGCAGATAATAAAGGTAGCCATAAAAGTTCTGGGGGTAGAAATTCATCCCAGTCATCAATTTGTTTAGCCGTAAACTGACAAATTTCATGATGTTTGTTGATAACCGAAGGTTCGGTGAAATTTGCCGCTGAAATTGTTTTACATAAGGGCATTAGCCAGATATAAAAGGGAGCTTCTTTGACAGGCATAGGAATGCCCGAAATAGCTTCAATTTTTTTATGACTGCGAAAATGGCGGTAGAAAACCGCAATCTGGTAGGGGGCTATTTTTTGAGTATCATTGACTAAAAAATAACCTAATTCATTTAATGTTACCTTGCTGCGTAATTGCTGTTGCAATAATAGAATATCGGCAATTGCGAGTTTATTTTTTTGGGTTGACTGCATTTACTGGACTCGAGGGCGTTGCAAATTTAATTTCACCGCTCATTCCTGGCAGTAATTCTTTAGGCGGATTAACTAATTTTCCGATAACACGAATAGTTTGGCTTACAGGGTCAATAGCACCGACATTGCGATCAATTTTAGCGTTAATAGGCGTTGCAAATTCATCTAGTTGAATAGAAAAATCGGTACCTTTAGGCATTTTTTGTAACCAGCGCGAGGGAATCACCATTTCTACTTCTAAACTTGAAGTATCAATTATTTCTAGTAAAGGGTCGCCTTCTTTTACATATTGATGCGCTTGTGCGATTTTACTGGCAACAATAGCTGAAAAAGGTGCGCTAATTTTACAGTTAGCGAGTATCGCTCGCGCTCTATTTAATTCAGCTTTTTGTATTGCCACCTCTGATTTTGCTAAAGTAACTTCCAGTGTACTAATGTTTTTATATTTCGCCAGTTGAGTGTTGACTTCTAACTTGCTCTGCGCTCCATTAAGTTTGGCAACAGCAACCGCTTTTTCAGCCGCTTCCATTCTGCAATCAAAGGTTGCAATGGTTTGACCTTTTTTAATACGCTGTCCATGTGTTACAGGAAAACGGGTTAATTTACCTGCGATACCTGCGGCAATCGTGGTAAATTGCCGCGCTCTTAATTGACCTCGTAATACATTTTCAGACTTAGACAGAGAAGTCATGGAAAAAATAGGCGACTTAATCACATCATCGCTATAAGCTGATAGGGGTAATGTAAATAACACACTCCCCGCCATCAGCAACCGACAAGAGGAGATAAATAACGTTTTAGCAATATTCATTCAGCCTTACTCAACAATAAAATAACCATCTTGATAAGATGATTTTGTATCGGGTGCTTTATCAACGGCTTTTTCTTTTTTAAACGCGACCTTTTTAGTTTTAGGTGTGCTTAGCAGAGAATACTTTAAAGGCGGCATTGCTACGGGTTCATCAAGTAATTTCCCCCACCATGAACGCTGCTCTTCTTTTTTCTTTTTCAAAGCAATACGTTTTTTCATATCTTCAGGCTTTAAGATTTCTAATTTTCCATGTTCCCAACCTTGATATTTTTCATTCAAAACTATTGATAGCTCTTTCACCGATAAACTTTGATAATTCTCTGGCACAGGATTTGAACCTAAGCTAACTAAAAAGGCTCCGAAAGAATCCTGAGCTTGGGCATAATCTAATAAATGACTTAATTCTGAGTTAAAGGCTTTAAATTCACTTTGAATGGCTTCAACTTCGCTACCTGAACGGTTTTTTTCTGCATTACGCGTTAATTCGGCAATCTCTCGGTCAATTTCGTTTAAAAAAGCGGCCTGTTCTAAACGATTAATAGAATTAGTATAATTTTGCCAAGCTAAATGTACCCCTGCAACAACCGCAGTATTTACAGCTAAACGCCTAGATTTTGCTAATTCCTTACTTACTTCGGCATAGTCAAGAATATCAGGGATAACTAATAGTTTTAATAAATCACCCGCAAGTCTCAGACCTAACTCTCCCCACAAGCTATTCCATAAAAACGAATTTGAAGAGAAATTGCCCGCATAAGAAAACTCAATGCCAGGTAATAAACGCGTTAATGCTTTACGAGATTCAAGCTGGTCTATGCGTACATTGTACATTTCACTGATGTAATCAGATGAATTAATCAATGCAGTCAATTCCATTTCTTCAATCTGCGCGGGGATTTTTGGAATATCTTTAAAATGTTCGGGTGTTTCTAAGTTTAATCCTGTGCTAGAAGGCACATTAATTAATGTTGCCAATTCAATTTTGGCAATGCTAATTGACTCTTTTAGTTCTTCTAGTTGTTTTTGAGTATCAACCAGTAACCTTATATCGTTGAGTGCAAATAGCGGTGTGTAAAGCTGCTGTTCACGCACTGCTTTTAAATCTGCTAATGATTCCGAGACACTTTTTAAAATCGCTTCAACATCTTTTGCCATTTTCTGCATCACAACTGCACGCCAGTAAGCTGAGCGGACTTGTTGCAGTAATTTAAGCATGACTTTTTCGCGGGCTTCTTGCGAAATTAAAAATCGGTCTGAATTTTGTTTTGCTTGGAAATAACTCACCCCAAAATCTAGGACATTCCATGTAAAACGTATATCCGCGTTAAAACGTCGTCTGTCTTGTGAAGTTGAAGGCTCTAACGATTGACGACTGGTAAAAATAGAAACACTTTCAGAAGCATCAGTATTAGAACGGTCTAAATAACCTGCTGATACACCAAGCATAGGGAGCATATCCAGCTTTGCCATTTCGACGCTTTGATGTGCGACCGCTTGCTCCATTAATTTGACGCGATTATCAAGATTATATTTTAATGACCTTGCCATTGCATCAGATAAGGTTAAAACCTTTGTTAAGGGTTCTTGGGAGTCATAAATCTGTTGAATATCGGTTAATGCAGCATCTGCAAGCTCTTCGACAGAGAACGGTTTAGGGTTTACACACCCTGTTAATAAAGAAACAACCGCTAAAGGAAGGATTACAGTCCTTGGAAATTGCATTGATAACCTCGTATTTTATTTTTAAAGCCAGCCATAACAGCAGCCTATGAAATTAGATTTTTATTATATAATGAACAAAAATAATAATGTGATGTAGTTCTCATTAAAAAGGGAGATGCTCTACCTCCCTTTTTAAACTCAATAAATTTATTGCAAAAACTTAAACTTTAGCATTTTTAAAGACTGACTCTAAATCAGCTAATAATTGTCCCTTATCTTGTTGATAACCGAAGAATCCAGCTTGCTTAACCTGCTCACTCAAGCTATGTTTCGCTCTATTTGTAGTCGCATCGGCTAATTGTTCTTCTTCGACTTCGGCATATTCATTCAAGTCACCTGCCCCCCCTAACAATGCAAGTAAATCCGAGAAGTCATCTTCAAGAACTGCAACCTCTTCCTCGTCATCTTCTTGCTCGCCTTCTGTTTCTGGCTGTTCTTCATTATTAGTTTCATCAACATCAGTTTTTTGTTTTGTTGACTCATCGTTTGATTGATTTTCAGGTTCTGAGTTTTGCTGATCTTCAAGTTTCGCTTTTTCTAGCTCTTCCTCTTCATCATAAAAATTAACATCAAACGTTGCAATCGCCTTGTTGTTATTACTGTCCTCAGCAATAACTTTGACAATCATTTTTTCTACACCTAATTTATTAGCGGCATCTGCATCAAATACAAAAGATTGAGAATCAGCATTAAAGCTCATAAAGTCAGGTAAGGGTGAACCATCCTCTAACGTCGCGGTATAAGTTAAGTTCTCATTAGGGTCAGTATGCTCGAATGCACCTTGAGGAATTTTATACTCATGCTCACCTGCCATTAAGAATTGATTTTCAAGTATTCCTACTAATCTGAGTGGATTAATATCGCTGGTTGTATATTCAGAGGTTTCAAAATCATCTGTTGCATTGTCTCTGTCAAAACTCGCCCTGCTTTCTAAAATACCATTAGGAGACTCATCAGAGTTAATATTGCTTTGTAGTCCATCAGTCGTATTTACTTGCTCTGCTACTCCTCCATCAGTGTCTGAAGTTGATTGACTTGTTGCATCAGCTTCCGAGCTTTCCTGATCGAATCTAACCTGAAAAGTGCTAGACGCTTGATTACCTTGTTGATCTTCTGCAACTACTCGAATTAAAACGCTAGGAACATCAGAAGCTTTTGCACCTTCTGCATCAAAAGTAAATTGTCCTGTTTCTGCATCAAAAGTGACGAAACTAGGAAGAGGTTTACCATCTGATTGGACTGATTCATAAGATAAATTTTCATTATCGGTATGACTGAACTTATTACCTGCATCATAGGTTTTTTTGCCATCAGTCACAAACTGATCTTTTAGCAGGCCTTCCATACCAACAGGGTTATTTTCTGGTAAATAACCGTAATTAAACTGAGGTTGGAAAGGCTCTGACAACTCAAATGTATAAGGTGTTTGCTTTTGCTGTAATGATGACTGCTCTTCAGATATATAATTATTAGAACCCTCATTAGGAATAGCTATCTCACCTAAAGTAGATGTGTTGTGCAAAGGATCTTGAGGATAATCAATACTGACTGTAGCAGCCGCACTTTGTAACCCTGTAGTATCTTTGACAGTGTAACTAATAG
>WTBX01000243.1 GCA_013138855.1 Methylococcaceae bacterium | reverse complement strand
TTGCAAAAGAAGTGTCAGGTTCTTTACAAGAATCTGGCATTTTTTGTTTCTAAAGAATGCTGTTTTAACAACTAACCATACTTCTTGCCATGTAAGTATTCACCTCCCCCTTTGGAAAAGGGGGATTGAGGGAGATTTATTTAATAAAATCTCCCCTAACCCCTCTTTTTTTAAGAGGGGGACTGAACACTTACCTTGCCATTGCATAATTGTTTAGCCTTATTCTATTTGCTGCCAACCTTTAATAAAATTTTCAGCCAATAATAACACTGTTTTTCCAGTATTATTTTCCCCCACCGCCTCTAATTTCCCTGTTAGCGATAATTGACAAACGCCATGAATGCCACTCCATAACGCTTGTGCTGCTTGTTGCTGTTGTTGCTGTGTGCTTTGTGGGGCAAGTTGTTTAAATAAGACTTCAACGCGTTTAAAAATCTCGTTAATTTTTTGTTGATACCAATCAGGTAAGGCAGCATCATTTGTAGAGCGATGCTCAAAAATCATACTCCAGCGATTGAAATGCTGGTTTGCAAAATTAGCATAGGCTTTTGATAACGCGATAAGCTGTTCCTGCGGATCTGCATCATTAGTTATCACCTTATCCAATTCAACAGCAATATCATCTAAGGTACGCGCTTTAAGGTGGGTAATTAAATCCCCCATATTTTCAAAGACCATGTAAATGCTGCCGACAGTGTAGCCAATTTCCATAGCAATTTGTCTGACCTTTAATGCCCCGAAACCATCCTCTACCACAATCGTTTCCGCTGCACTCAGCACCATTTCTTTAATTTCTTCTAGGCTATGTTCGCTTCGTCTTGCCATTGTTTTATTGCTTACAGTGTAATATAAAGGGTTATTAAATATTTTATCATCATTAGAGAATCCTTATGATTAATCGTCAACAATTGAATGATTTTTATCAGCAATTATTACAACCTCAAACTTATCATGATTATTGTCCAAATGGTTTGCAAATTGAAGGTAAAGAGTCGATTAAAAAAATTGCTTTTGCCGTTTCTGCGACTAAAGAGTCTATCACTCAAGCGATTGCTCATAAGGCTGATGCCTTAGTCGTACATCACGGTTTATTCTGGAATTTTCATGGGGCTAGAACCTTAACAGGTGCATTTGGTAAACGTGTCTTACCATTAGTCAAAAATGATATAAATCTATTTGCGTATCATCTACCTTTAGATGGTCATGCTGAAATAGGCAATGCTGCAACCTTAGGTTATATGATTAATTGTATCGAACAACAGCCGTTTGGCGATTACAAAGGCTGCCCTACAGGCATTAAAGGTATTTTTGAACAGGCGGTTACTGCTTCAACATTGGCTAAAAAACTGGAAAAAATACTCAATCATCAGGTCATTATTGCCAGCCCAGATGAAAACCAAGCTATAAAAAGCATAGGAATTATTACGGGCGGTGCAAATGGGGAATGGAAGCAAGCGGCAAAAGAAGGTTTAGATGCTTATATTACAGGAGAAATCAGTGAACACGACTGGCACGAGGCACAAGAGGCGGGAGTACATTTTTTTGCAGGAGGGCATAATGCAACCGAGCAATTTGGTATACAAACATTACTGGAAAAAACTCATGCACAATTTAATTGTGAATGTTTTTTTATACACAGCGATAATCCCGCCTAATTGCTTTAAATTAAAATAGATTTTTATTTTCTCTGACATATAAATACGCGATAATTCACATTATTTAACTTATAACTTTCAACGTAAAATACCGTGGCAAAATCATTACAAGAACAATTACTAGGGGCTGGTTTAATCAGTGACTCAAAAGCTAAAACTGCTAAAACAAACAAACGTAAGCAGACGAAAGCACAGCGTAAAAATAAAGCCGTTGTTGAAGATAATACCAAACAGCAATTAGCCGAGGCAAAAGCCGAGCAAGTGGAGAAAGACCGTTTATTAAACCAGCAAAAACAGCAGCAAGCAGAGCAAAAAGCGATTGTTGCGCAGGTTAAGCAATTAATTGATACCTGCAAAGTTCCGCAAGATAAAGAGGGTGAAGCTTATAATTTTAGTGATGGGGCGACGATCAAAAAGATTTATGTCGATACTGAAAAGCGCGAACAAATTGCCAAGGGACGTTTAGCGATTGTAAAACTTGAAGGGCGTTATGAAATTGTTACCGCAGAAGTTGCGGCCAAAATTAGTCAGCGAGATGAAACGGCGGTGGTGTTATTAAATGATCGCAAAACCGAAGATAAAGCGGTGGAAGATGATGCTTACGCAGATTATCAAATTCCTGATGATTTGATGTGGTAGATGATTAAACAGGGTGTGTAAAAAATCACACACCCTGCCTGCTAAATTACTGACTTTTTAGCCGCTGCACACTGAGCAATCTATTTGTTATCTTTTACGTCAGTTATTAACAGTATTAAGCATTTTTCTAAACTAAATTTAGTCCATGCAGTTTTAAAGGTTAAAACAGTTTATTTTAGTTGATCTAAAAATCGTTGCCGTGCGTTTTTTGCATAGCTAAAAGTATCGAAGAGCGGTTGCTTTTTATCTTCTTGCAACATTTTTTCAATGCCCTCTAATTCTCCGCGCAATTGCGCAATTAGCGGAATAATTTCATCTTTATTCGCCATACAAATATCTTGCCACATGGTTGGGTCACTGGAGGCGACGCGAGTAAAATCTTTAAAGCCGCCCGCTGCATATTTAAAAATTTCTACGGTTTCATCTTTACGCCCTAATAAATCTACTAAAGCATAGGCGAGTATATGCGGCAAATGGCTGGTTGCAGCGAGTACGGTGTCGTGATGTTCTACATCCATTAAAGAAATATGAGAACCTAGACCTTCCCAAAAAGCTTGTATGGTTGCTAAGGCTTGTTTATTGGTATTTTCTAACGGGGTGATAATGAGGCGTTTATCTTTAAATAAATCCACAATTGCCGCATCTGCGCCACTTTTTTCTGCGCCTGCGATAGGGTGAGCAGGGACAAAATTAGTCGGTACCTCTCCAAAAACTGATTTTGCAGCGGTAAGTACGCTGCCTTTAGTGCTACCAGCATCGGTATAAATAGTTTCTTTAGACCAATACGGTTTTAATTGTTTGAAAATCGCTTCAAAGCTACCGACTGGCGTTGCAATCATCACGCAATCCGCATTTTTAACGGCTTGTTGAATGTCGGTGTAGTATTCGTCTATTACTGCTAGACGTTTTGCGGTGGTTAGGTTTTCAATGTCTTCGGGGCGACCGAAGCCGACAATAGAAGCCGCTAAGCCACGTTGTCGCGCCGCTTTAGCAATTGAGCCGCCGATTAAACCGACTCCGATAATGCAAAGTTTGTTAATCATTGGTTTGTTACGGTGTTTGTTGTTTGGAAATTTTGTAAGTAGGTTTGAATGTCTTGTTCTATTTTTTTGAATAAAAAACAGTTTTTGAATTTATCATTTACGAACAAAAGAGTTTTTATATCTCTGTCTTTTGTTGATTTACTATAACTAATACGCCTTTCTTTTTTCTCATTGGGGGATTTTGAGAGAGTATCTATTTGTTCTTCATGTTCTTTTCTTAACCTTTTGCATACAGGTTTAAGAAACATCAGAACAACATTATCGTAAAGCGTATGACCTTGAATAAAAAGATAAGTATTTGTTTCAAATAAACCTAAATGTTGAAGTTTTTCAGAAAATGGCATTATTTTTTGAGTTGTTTCAGGAAAATCTTGCTGTAACTGTTTTAGTTTATCTTCTGTGCGTTTTTCCAGAACTTCCAATGCGGCTTTTCCATGATGCTCTATTTCGGGGCTTTTAGTTATTTTTATTACCTTACAAAAATCCTTTAAGCTAAAACTATTAGTGTCATGTTGATTATAAAAATATAAGTTCCAGATAAATAACTCGTAAATAATTTTTGAATAGTTTTCAATCAGTATGAAAAAGTCGATTATTTCCTCTGTATTATGTGTCGCTTGCACACAAAGATTATTTAAACTTTCGGCATAACTCTTTAGATTTTCGATTGAATAAGCGTAGGTTTGAAAAATATAAGGATTACTATTTATTTCTTGAGCTTTATCAGAATTTTCAGCTAAAAGGTAATCGTAATCACTATCTAAGCAAATAATAAAATAATCACCTGTTTGATGAAATAATTTTTTTAAGCCTTCTTTGCCATCCATGAAATTATTACGAGAGTAAGCTCTAATATTAAACTTTATATTTGCCTGCTTTTCATAATCACATAATATGTTATGCCAAAATGAAATGTCATCAAAATTTTCTACATAAACATCTATTAATTTAGGCTTTAATTTTGATTGAAAGAGGTTCGAGGCTCTTCTGTAGTCAGAACTTATTCTCCCTTTTACTAATGATGCCATTATTTTTCCTTATCATTTACGATAAGGTCACTAAGCTCTGAAATTTTATCAAGCCAGCCATCCATAATAATTGAAGGTGAATGTGTGGCAATAATTAGCTGAACATTAGGATTTAATTCACGAATATATTGTATTACCTTCTCTTGCCAGTCCATGTGTAAAGAATGTTCTGGCTCATCCATAAATAAAATAGATGGCTTATTATCTTGAATCAGAACAGTTAAAAAAATAATTAAAAGTTGTTTTTCACCTGCCGATAATTCATAAGCAGTAATTTCTTTATTATTTAATAAAAACTCTATTTCATTTTCATCTTGGTTTATTTTTTTAGTTGTTTCTTGAAAAAACTCATTAATTATTTGTATAAACCTATCGTGAGGAGATTTTAGTCTTACAAGTTCTTCTTTAGGGTTATCGCTACTTTCAATAATTCTATCTTTTTTCCGACTAACATTTAATAAATAATCCCAGTATCTCTTTTGTAGTTGATGAAACTCCCAGTCCAAATCTGTTATTACCCTTTCATCAGAAAGCTGTTGTATTGC
>WTBX01000039.1 GCA_013138855.1 Methylococcaceae bacterium | reverse complement strand
GATGATGGTTTAGATGAAATCAGTATTGCCAGTGAAACTTCGGTGGCTGAACTTAAAAATGGGGTGATTGAGTCTTATAAAATAAAACCTGAAGATTTTGGTTTACAACGCAGTAATTTAGATGCGTTGGCCGTCACCGATGCCCAGTCTAGTTTGACTATCCTCAAATCTGTATTGAATAATGAAGAAGGTGCGGCAAAAGATATTGTCTTGTTAAATGCAGGAGCTGCAATTTATGCCGCTAATTTAACTGATTCACTACAAGCAGGTATTAATAAAGCCGAAGAAGTCATTGCCAATGGTGCGGCGATGGTGAAATTAAACTCCCTAATTGAATTTAGTAACCGTTAAAGGACACTCTACCCATGCGAATTTTAAATAAAATAATGTTAGTTGGGCTGCTATTTTTATTGGCAGTCAATAGTCAGGCGGCCAGTAATATTCGTCTGGTTGAAAGCTCTGTTATCAAAATCTATACAACCTTTGTTAGTCCTAACTATTTATCACCGTGGCAATTATCAAATCCCATGCAAGCCTCTGGTTCGGGGACGGTCATTTCAGAAAATCGAATTTTGACCAATGCCCATGTGGTTGCCAATGCTAAATATATACAGGCGCAAAAACATAACGATCCGAGAAAATATATTGCCGAAGTCAGTTTTATTTCTCATTATGCTGATTTAGCGATTTTAACCATCAAAGATAAAACCTTTTTCAACGGTTTAAAGGCACTGGATGTTGGCGCGTTACCTGAACCTCATCAAGAAGTCGCTGTTTTTGGCTATCCTATGGGCGGGGATGCATTAAGCATTACTCAAGGGGTTTTATCTCGCGTAGAACAACAATTTTACAGCCATTCAGACAGTCACTTATTAGCAGGACAAATTGATGCTGCGATTAACCCAGGAAACAGTGGAGGCCCTGTTGTTGTAAATAACAAAATTGTTGGGGTTGTAATGCAGGGGATTCCTTCTGCGATTGCTTCTAATGTCGGCTATTTTATTCCTCCGAGTATTATTCGCCATGTTTTAGAAGACAGTAAAGATGGCAAAAATGATGGCTTTCCTGAGTTAGGTTTTAGGACGCAAAAATTAGAAAATCCATCGGCTAAAGAAGCATTAGGACTAAAAAAAGGTCAAAATGGCATTTTAGTGATTAAGGTTTTTGAAAACAGTGCAGCGGCAAATAAGCTCAAGAAAAATGATGTTATTTTAAAAATAGATAACTACAGCATTGCGGGTAATGGCACTATTAATTTTACCGAGACCTTAAGAAGTCACTATGAACATGCGATTGAACTGCATCATATCGGTGATAAAGTTGAAATAACTTTTGTTCGTGATGGCAAAGTACAGAAAACCAGCTTAATCGCACAAAAAAGTGAAAAACGTCATGATCTTGTCGGGCAATTGAAATATGAACATACGCCTGAATATTATATTTATGGCGGTGTGGTGTTTATGCCTTTAAATATGAATATGCTTAGGTTGAGAGGTTTTCCTAGAATGCCTGCCTCGTCATTTCCTTATTTAAATAATGAATCTCAATGGTCAACTGCTGATAGAAAAGAGTTGGTTATTGCATCACAAGTATTAGCGGCCGATGTGAATCTAGGGTATCACAACATAAATAGTTGGATTATTGATTCTGTAAATGGCACCGCCATTAAGGATTTTACGCATTTTTATCAGTTATTAAAAAATAATAAAGAAAAATATGTGAACTTTGAAGATGAGCATGGTTATCAAATGATTTTAAATCATCAAGAAGCGGTTGATAGCGAAAAAGAAGTTTTAAAATTATATAGTATTCCTGCGATTCACTCGGTTGGTTTATTTGATAATAAGAAAGATTTATCTACTACGAATTAAGCAATAAAGGTATCTGCTTTAAATTTTAGGGTATTGGAAACGCGACTTCTAGTCGCGCACGAGTCATACTTACTCAAGCTATAGAAACAAAACACGCCGCGACTAGAAATCGCGTTTCCGTTATTATGCTTTTAAAGTAGATACCGATAAAGTTTTAATCTCGAATTGCACGTTTTCCTGTGATTAAGGGATGGTATCCCTGTCTTTAGGTGTTTGATGAAAAAAAACTTCCTTCCTGATTTCTGCTCCTTAAAAGTGCTGTTAGTGGTATTTTTACTCACTCAATTATTAGCTTTTTTATTAGCATTAGCAGCAGATAATAGTGAGCTAGGTTTTTTATCATTATTCGCACTACGTTCCTTATTATGCCTGTGGATAGCTCTTAGCAGCATTGTCTTATTATGTAGTTTGAAACACTTTTTAAACGCTTGCTCTAATACTTTTTCGGGCTTATTTGCGTTTATCTTAATTCAGCTGGTTTGTATAAGTATGAGTTATTTAGCGATAGAAATATTACCGCGCTATCAACTCTTAATTCCCTTTATTGACCCTGAAGATAGGCTGGCATTTTATGGGCGAACTTTGGGAATTAGCGCGTTAGTCTCCATCGCTTTTTTACGCTATTTATATGTTTTATATCAATGGCAACAACAAGTCGAAGCCAAAGCAGCGGCTAAATTAAATGCTCTGCAAGCGCGAATGCGTCCGCACTTTTTATTTAATAGTTTAAATAGCATTGCAGGCTTAACGCGAATTAATCCTAGTTTAGCTGAATCGCTAGTCGAAGATTTGGCAGAATTAATTCGCGCTAGCATGAAAATTGACGAAGCCTTATTAGTGCCTTTAAGTGAAGAATTTAATCTAGTTCGTTTATATCTAGCGATTGAATATCAACGCTTAGAATCACGTTTAAATATTCGTTGGGATATTGAGGATTTACCTCAAGATGCCATGATTCCTGCCTTAAGTTTACAACCCTTAGTGGAGAATGCGGTTTATTATGGTATCGAGCCAAGTTTAGAAGGCGGTGAGATTGTGATTAAAGGGGATTATCGTTTTAATCGACTTTTTATTAGCATAAGTAATCCTGTTAGCCATGAAAAAACCTCTCGATCAGGTCATAATATCGCGCTTAATAATTTAAAAGCGCGTTTAGATGGTTGTTTTCAACAAGAGGCTGCGGTTAAAATTCAAACTGATGATAAGCATTATCAGGTTACTATTGAAATTCCCTATGAAAATTCTAATTGCAGATGATGAAAAACTGGCTCGCCTACGGCTTATCAGTTTACTGGAAGAGTTAGATAGTTCTGTAGAAATCCTCAGCGCGGAAAATGGTTATCAGGCCTTACAAAAATATAAACAAAGCCAAGCTGAAATTATTTTATTAGATATTAGAATGCCGCAAATAGACGGCTTACAAGTCGCGCATGAATTATTAAAATTTGATAATCCGCCCGCAGTTATTTTTACAACGGCCTATGATACTCATGCCTTACAAGCTTTTGAAGCTAATGCAGTCGATTATTTATTAAAACCGATACGCAAAGATCGTTTACAAACGGCGTTAACAAAGGCGCGTCGTTTAAAACAAGCGCAATTCCAAACACTACAAAAAAATTTATCACAGTTAAATACTCGCTCGCATGTTTGCGTTAATCAAGGAGCTGATTTACATTTATTGGCGATTGATGAGATTATTTATTTTCATGCCGATCAAAAATATGTGATGGCGAAAACGGCCGAGCGAGAATATTTATTAGATGAATCTCTAAAAGCCTTAGAAGAAGAATTTAGCAATAAATTTTTACGCATCCATCGCAATGCTTTAGTCTCTTTACAACATATTGAAGAGTTACATAAACAAGCTGATGGACAAGTTTTGGTAACGTTTCATGACTTCAAGGAAACGCTGGCGGTTAGTCGCCGCTTAGTTGCTAAAGTTAGGCAGTGTTTTAAAGATTTTAAATCTAAGCATCTTAAAAGCTAGTTTTTTATATTTTTACGCGATTATTTTTAACAAATAATGCGCTTGGCTATGTAAATCTTAATAAATTTATGATACGTTTTAAACCGAGCTTATATAAATAAGCCATAATAAAAATTTTATCAGGTGTGAAGCACACCGAACTAACCGCCATAAAGATGGCTTAAATTAAGAGAGGAATGAACATGGGTGTATCATTAAACAAAGGTGGCAGATTATCACTTTCTAAAGAAAATCCAGGTCTAAAAAAAATCCAAGTAGGCTTAGGTTGGGACGAACGCGCAACTGATGGCGCAACTTACGATTTAGACGCGTCTGCATTTATTTTAAGCAGTGGCGAAAAAGTTAGAGGGGATGAAGACTTTATTTTTTATAACAATTTAAAAGGTGCGAAGGGTGCAGTAGAACACATGGGCGATAACCTGACGGGCGGTGGTGAAGGTGATGATGAGGTGATTAAACTCGACCTTGCAGCCTTAGCAGCTAATCATCCTGATATTGAAAAAATTTCAATGGTCGTCACCATTCATGATGCTGAAGGTAAAGGTCAGAACTTTGGACAAGTTGAAAATGCCTTTATTCGTGTTGTCAACGATGATACCAATGTTGAAATCGTGCGTTTTGATTTAACCGAAGATTATTCGATTGAAACCGCGATGATTTTTGGTGAAATTTATATCAAAACTGGCGAATGGCGTTTTTCTGCGGTAGGACAAGGTTTTGCAGGTGGATTAGCTGCGGCTTGTTCGCGTTATGGCATTAATGCAGGTTAAACCTTCATTTTATACACCATGAAGAACATGAAGCTCATGAAGACTTTAACTTCATGTTCTTCATGCGCTTCATGGTCAAAATTAAGACTCATTTAACTTAATAACAAATTAGGAAAAAACATGAGACGATTACCCGTTTATTTAGTCCTTGATACGTCAGCATCTATGTATGGTGAAGCAATTGATGCGGTTAAGCGTGGGTTAGAAGTTTTAGTTTCGACCTTACGTCAAGATCCTTACGCCTTAGAAACGGCTTATATCAGCATTATCACGTTTAATTCTACGGCTGAACAAGTTGTCCCCTTAAGTGATTTAATCAGCTTTCAAATTCCGCATATTGAAGTCCAAGGCATGACCAACTTAGGTGATGCTTTATCCTTAACGGCTGATTGCATCGAAAAAGAAGTGGTTAAAACCACTCAAAGCCAGCGCGGTGATTGGCGGCCTTTAGTATTTTTAATGACCGATGGCGAACCTAATCATAAATGGGAAGCGGGTTTAGAAAAATTTAAAGCGTTGAAATTAAGCATGGTGATAGGGTGTGCGGCAGGGCAAGATGCTAATCTTGATGTCTTAAAGAAAATTGCTAATGTCGTCGTGCAACTTGATACGGCTGATGAAGCGACTATTAAAGCCTTTTTCAAATGGGTTTCTGCCAGTGTTAGCACCACCAGTCATAAAGTCGATTTAACCAAAAAAGATGTGGCAGGGATTGATGATTTACCCCCACCACCCGCAGAAATTAATATTGTAACTTAGCTCTGGAGAGTTGGCTTCCAGCCAACTCTAGCCGTCTTCCAGACGGCTCTCCAAAGACTTACATTTTTGAAGGCTGTCTCACCGTCCACTCAATTAATTTATTATGGGCTGCCAGCACTCTTCTTTTCGCCGTTCTATCATTATGTAAAATCGCCACTACGTAGACTTCACCATTCTCCGCTTTTACATAACCTGCAATACCTCGCGCATCGCGTAAAGTCCCTGTTTTAAAACGTCCACGATTAGCAACAACCGTATTTCTCATCCGTTTTCTTAACGTCCCATCAACACCCATAATCGGTAATGAGTTTAATAAATCCTGACGATAAGGACTCTTATAAGCATCCATTAATAATTCGCCAATATGACGTGCAGAAACCTTTCCAACCCGACTTAAACCCGAACCGTTTTCAATACGCAACTCAGGAAAATTAAGCCCTCGGCTAGTAAACCATTGTTGAATTGCTTGATAGCCTTTTTGAGTGGTTGCAGGTATTCCTGCTTTTGCGGCAATGCTCAAAAATAACTGTCTCGCCATCACGTTATTACTTTTTTTATTAATTAACGGCAGAATGTCTTTAACAGGTTTAGATTCCAAGCGATATAACAAGTTTGCGTGATTAGGTGTTCCTGCGACGATTAAGCGATTACCGCCAATCGCGCCCCCCATTTCTTGCTGCCATATTTTTTTAATACTGCCATAAAGCATATTCACAGGATTAGAAATCACCGTGCTATATTTACGTTCGCCACAGCGATTTGATAGAAATCCATCAAACTGCACCTTAATTTCTTTAGCTTTTGACAGAATTTTCATGCGCGGATTGGCATAACGCCCTGAACATTTTATATTTTTAAGCTTGAGATTATTAACAATGGTGACATTCTTAGCAGGATGAGTTGAAACAATGCTCACCGCGTTATTATTAGGCTTAACGACAAATTCGCTAATGCGTTCGTTATAAAGTAAAGCATCAGGTAACGCATTGTAACGTGCATAAGGCTTGCCATCGAAAGCGGCTGGGTTTGTGGCTTCATTTTTAAAATAAGTATTATCTAAAATTAAATTCCCAGTGATTTGTCTGATGCCACGTTTATGCAGCCCTTTAAGTAATAGTCTTAAATCATGCGGTTTAAAATCAGGATAACCATAGCCTTTTAAAAATAAATCTCCATGTAAAACACCGCCTGAAACTGTTCCTGTGTAATAAAGCTCAATCGGCCAGCGATAATCTGCGCCTAATATCCCTAAAGCTGAATACGTGGTGATTAACTTCATTACCGAAGCAGGATTTCTAGGCACATCCGCATTAAAGGTTAACAAAGGCTTAGGGCTGGAAAGCGCGTGTACATAAGCACTCATGCCTTTCTCACTAACGCCTTGATTGCGTAATAACTTTGCAACTTCTTCGGGCAGTTGCGTTAATGCGTCAGGGACTTTTACTTTTACCTTTATTTCGACAGGTTTAGTTTTAGGAATAACAGACGTTTTAGTACACGCTGTTAGCAATAAACTTAAAATAAGCGTAAAGAAAATGTTTTTTAAAGTCATGGTTATCTCTCTTGTTACTGCAAATTGATTTATCAACATTTTTCTAAAGATAAAATGTAACGGCTCAGGGTATACGGAAACGCGACTTTTAGTCGCGCACGAGACCTAAAACATCGTAAGTGTTCAGTCCCCCTCTTAAAAAAAGAGGGGTTAAGGGAGATTTTATTAAATAAATCCCCCTCAATCCCCCTTTTCCAAAGGGGGAGGTGAATACTTACAAAACATCTTCAAAATCTATAAATTAAACAGATTAAAATAAGCTCGTTTTAAAGTTCATCTATGAAACTTCGTGCGCGACTAAAAGTCGCGGCTCCGCCTGAGTAGTTACTATTTTTCGTAAGTTAAATGTTAAGACGCATTCAAAAAGTCAACGGAATATAATGGTCAATCAATAATGCGGCAAAAATAACCATTAGATAAATAATTGAAAAACCAAAGGTTTTCATCGCCGTTTTATTATCTTTGCGGTTCATCATTAACACCGCAAAATAAAGAAAACCCAAACCTAAAGGAACGGCGGTAAATAAATAAATTAAACCGCTCATTCCTGTTAAATACGGCAATAAAGTGACGATAAATAATAATATCGTGTATAACAAAATTTGTAGGCGTGTAAATTCTACGCCATGCGTTACAGGCAGCATCGGAATTTTTACTTTTGCGTATTCTTCACGTCTTGCAATCGCCAATGCCCAAAAATGCGGCGGAGTCCAAACAAACACAATTAAAAATAATAATAAGGCATAGGGGTGGACTTCACCCGTGATGGCACACCAACCTAATAAAGGCGGAGCCGCCCCAGCCGCGCCTCCAATGACGATATTTTGTGGTGTCATGCGTTTTAAATAGACCGTGTAAATAATGGCATAACCGATTAAGGATAAAAAGGTCAGTAATGCGGTCAAAGGGTTTACTAAAAAGACCAGTATTAGCATTGATAGCGTCCCTAAGGCTAATGCAAAACTAATGACATTTTTACCGCTTAATTCGCCTTTCGGTAAGGGACGGTTTTCAGTGCGTGCCATTTCTGCATCGGCTTTGCGGTCTATATAATGATTAATTGCAGCCGCAGAAGAGGCCGCTAGTCCTATACCAAGCGTGCCATAAATCAATAAATCTAAAGGTGGTAAGCCGTCTACAGCTAGCAGCATTCCAACGATGGCAGTAAAAATAATCAGTGCAACCACTTTAGGTTTGCACAGTTCCAGATAATTTTTCCAAGTAAGAGTGGCGTTTTCGTGTGTCATTAGGTTTTAAATCGCAGGATATAATCGTATAGAATACCGTGAACTATTGATTTTTGAAATAGTCGGACGCGCTTACACACTATATATAGAGAGACTTATGAAATTTAAGGTTTTATTATTCGCGCTGTCCTGTTTGCCTTTCGTTGCAAACAGTGCAGAAAACAAGGTACATGAGAAGGTACTCGACAATGGTTTAAAGATTCTTATAAAAGAGGATCATCGCTCGCCAGTCGTGGTCACACAAGTTTGGTATAAGGTCGGTAGTTCTTACGAACCGAATGGAATTACGGGCATTTCTCACATGCTTGAACACATGATGTTTAAAGGCACAGAAAAATACCCAGCGGGCGAATTTTCTAAAATCATTGCTGAAAATGGCGGTAATGAAAATGCCTTTACGGGTCGCGATTACACCGCTTATTTTCAGACTTTGGAAAAATCACGCTTAGAAGTGAGTTTTAAATTAGAAGCTGACAGAATGCGTAATCTCAAATTATTGTCAGAAGAACTGGTTAAAGAGCTGGAAGTGGTCACCGAAGAACGCCGTATGCGTACTGATGACAAACCGCGTTCAAAAACCTATGAGCATTTTATGGCGATGACCTTTGCCAATAGTCCTTATAAGAATCCTGTGATTGGCTGGCCTGATGATATTGCTGCTTATAAAGTTGATGACCTTAATCAATGGTATCAACGCTGGTACGCACCGAATAATGCGACCTTAGTCGTTGTCGGTGATATAGAGCCTAAAGCGGTCTTTGCTTTGGCAGAAAAATATTTTGCTGATTTAAAAGCTAGTGAAATTAAACCCTTGAAACCGCAAGTCGAGATTGAACAATACGGCGTGCGAAAAATGACGATGAAGTTGCCCGCAAAACTACCGTATTTAGTCATGGGTTATAAAGTGCCTGTGTTAAATACCTTGGAAGATAAGTCCGAAGCGTATGCTTTAGAAGTGTTAGCGGGAATTTTAGATGGGGGTAATAGTGCCAGACTTAGCACGAATTTAGTCAGAGGCAAACAAATTGCCGTGTCTGCGGGGGCGAGTTATTCACTTGCTTCGCGTTTAGCTGATTTATTTAGTTTTGATGCCACACCAGCGGAAGGCAAAACCGTTGAAGATGTGGAAAAAGCCTTAAAAGCGGAAATCAAAGAATTACAAACTAATTTGGTCAGTGATGAGGAATTACAACGTATTAAAGCGCAAGTATTAGCGAGTGCGGTTTATGAGCGGGATTCTAATTTTTATCAGGCAATGTTATTGGGGATGATGGAAACGGTGGGCATAGGCTGGCAAGAAGTCGATCACTATGTCGAAAATATTAATAAAATTACTGCCGAGCAAGTACGCGAAGTCGCACGTAAATATTTAGTCGAAGATAAGCTAAATGTCGCTTATTTAGACCCACAACCGATTACTGAACAACCTAAAGCCGCATCAATAGCAGGAGCGCGTCATGCGAATTAAGTTACTCTCATTAGCCTTATTACTTCTTTCAGGAAATCTACAGGCTGCGACAAAATTTGAGCATTGGAAAACCTCGCAAGGTGTGCCAGTTTATTATCTTAATACGCCTGATTTGCCAATGGTCGATATACGCGTCGCTTTTGATGCAGGGAGCGCGAGAGATGAGAAACAATACGGTATTGCCTCCCTTACTTCTAGTCTATTAGACACAGGCGCAGGCAAATGGAATGCGGACGACATTGCGCAGCGTTTTGAAAGTGTCGGAGCGCAGTTTGGAGTTGGTGCAAGTACCGACAGTGCTTCCTTATCATTGCGTACGTTAGTCGAGCCTAAATTATTTAATAAAGCGTTGGAAACCATGCAGGTAATTTTAACGCAACCAACATTTGCAAAGGCTGATTTTGAACGCAAGCAAAAACAAATGTTAGCAGGTTTAAAACATCGTGAAGAATCACCCGCTTCAATTGCAGGTTTAGCGTTTGATAAAGCTTTATATGGTGATCACCCTTATGCCTACCCTAGTTCTGGTTATACTGAAACGGTTTCTAAATTTAAAGCTGCGGATGCTAAGACGTTTTATCAGCGTTATTATGTCAGCACGAATGCGATGGTGGTTATTGTTGGCGCATTAGATAAAAAACTCGCTAAAGAAACCGCAGAAAAATTAATGGCTAAATTACCTAAAGGTGAAAAAACTACGCCT
>WTBX01000397.1 GCA_013138855.1 Methylococcaceae bacterium | reverse complement strand
TACAACTGCAACTGATAAACTTTTAAATTAAAATTTTGACAGCATTAAGTCTCAGTCAAACCCGATTCAAAATAACTTCCAAAACCAATTTACTACCAAAATAAGCCAATAATAATAAGACAAAACCTGCAAGGGTAAAATTCACTGCCGTCTGACCTCTCCAGCCATAACGCAAACGTCCAATCAATAACGCAGAAAAAATCAGCCAAGCAATAATTGATAAAACCGTTTTATGGACTAAATGCTGTGCAAATAAATCATCTATAAACACCACGCCAGTGACTAAGGAAACCGATAAAAACAGCAAACCTAGTGTTATCATTTGAAATAATAACGATTCCATAGTTTGCAAAGCGGGCAAACTTAAAATAAATTTTTTCGGTGGGTGTTTACGTAATTGTTTTTCTTGAATCGCCAATAAAATAGCTTGCAAGGCAGCGATATTTAATAAACTAAAGGCAATAATCGAGCTAAAAATATGGGTACTCATCTGCCAGTTATATTCTTGTAAACTATGATGTTTATCAGGAAAAAACATATCTAAACCCAACATCAACGCAGCGAGTGGGAAAATCGCAATCCCCAGTTTTTCAACAGGCTTACGAAAGTTAGCAAACAACAATAACAAAACCACTAAAGCCGACACCATAGAGGCGGTGCTAAAAAAACTAAAATTAAAGCGATTAATCTGTAAAAAAATAATACTGATATAAGCAATATGTCCACATACCGCTAACCATGCCGTATACATAGCACTGCGGCAATGTGACTTTTGATAAAAATTTCTAACCAAGCACGCACTACTGCCTAAATAAGCACCAAGGGTGAGTAACGCGAGTAGGTTTAAGTTCATAGCTAATGCTCTTTAAATCAGTAAACTAATAATTGTAGGGTAGCGTGATATGGTAATATATTCGCCCTGTTTGTCCTAATGCTCCCTGCTCTAAAAAGAGATTATCAGCGAAGAGTTTGATTTTAGCGTAAGGATGCGTGTTTGATTTGATAATAACTTAAAGTGTAATTATGTTTGATAATTTATCCGACCGTTTAAACGGTACCCTTAAAAAAATAAAAGGTCAGGGTAAACTGACCGAAACCAATATTAAAGATACCCTGCGTGAAGTGCGTATGGCTCTACTAGAAGCCGATGTCGCGCTTCCTGTAGTGACTGATTTTATTGCCCATCTTAAAGAAGGTGCATTAGGGGAAGAGGTGCAAACTAGCCTTACTCCTGGTCAGGCGATGGTGAAAGTCGTTCAACGTGAGCTTATTAAAGTCATGGGAGAGGCTAATGAAGAGCTAGACCTAAAAACTAATCCACCTGCGATTATATTAATGGCAGGTTTGCAAGGGGCAGGTAAAACCACTACCGTTGCAAAACTTGGACGTTGGTTAAAACAGACAAAAAAGAAAAAAGTGGGTGTCGTTAGTGCCGATATTTATCGTCCTGCGGCGATTAAGCAGCTAGAAACTTTAGCAAATGATTCAGAGCTGGTATTTTTTGACAGTGATATTTCGCAAAAACCAGTCGATATTGCTAATAATGCAATTGAAGCGGCTAAAAAACAATTTTTAGATGTCGTCATCGTCGATACTGCGGGTCGTTTGCATATTGATGAAGAAATGATGTGCGAGATTAAAGAGCTGCACGCAGCGATTAATCCTGTTGAGACTCTGTTTGTCGTCGATAGTATGACAGGTCAGGATGCGGCCAACACCGCTAAAGCCTTTGATGAAGCTTTACCTTTAACGGGTGTTATCTTAACCAAAGCGGATGGTGATGCACGCGGCGGGGCTGCGTTATCAGTTCGTCATATTACGGGCAAACCGATTAAATTTATCGGTGTAGGTGAAAAAGCGGATGCTTTAGAACCATTCCATCCAGATCGTATGGCATCGCGTATTCTCGGAATGGGGGATATGCTAACGCTGATTGAAGAGATTGAGCAAAAATCCGATAAGAAAAAAGCTGAAAAATTAGCCCTTAAAATTCAAAAAGGTAAAGGTTTTGATTTAGAAGATTTTCGTGAACAATTGGTGCAAATGCAGGAAATGGGTGGCGTTAGCGCGATGATGGATAAATTGCCAGGTATGAATGAAGTACCTCAGCATTTAAAAGATCAAGTAGATGACAAAGCCTTAGCTCGTCAAATTGGTGTGATTCATTCGATGACCATGCAAGAGCGTAAACACCCTGATTTAATTAAAGGTAGCCGTAAACGCCGAATTGCGGAGGGTGCGGGTCAAGAGTTACAAGATGTAAACCGTATCTTGAAGCAATATAAAATGATGCAGAAAATGATGAAGCGCGTTAAAAAAGGCAATATGGCGAATATGGTTCGCGGTATGAAGAGTAATTTGCGCGGTATGCGTCCATAAAGATAAGATGTAACGGATACCATCTCTTTGAGGGATGGTATCCGTGGCTTTCATAAAGCTTATTGTTATTTATAGCAATAGGCTTTTTTTATGTTTGGAAGTTTGTTTTTATAGATTTTGAAGGTGTTTTGGGTCTCGTGCGCGACTAAAAGTCGCGTTTCCGCATTAATCTAATTGCGCCGTTTTATCTGTATGCCAACAATCACAAGGTTTGGTATCAGGTGTGACTCTTGCTTCGGTAGATAATTTATAAGGGTGACCGCTAGGCGTTTCTAGTTCTACTTCCATTAAATAGGCTTTATAAGCTGAATCTGGCGTATCGAGTTTAATGTTTAATAAGCCTTGAGTAAGTAATTTTTCCGATGTCCACTGCGCTTTACGAAAATCTCTACTTTTTGATAAAGCTGTCCATAAATTAATTGATTTTGCAGTTTGGTTACTTTCTAATTGTAATCTGACCTGTTGATTTGACTCTTTTTGAAATTGCCAGCTTAATTTAGGTAAGGGCGTTTTTTCGACAATCATTTCAAAAAATGCCGCTAAGGTTTGAATCGCTTGTTTACCACCTTTTAGATTATGTCCTGCATTAGGCGTTTGATAAATTAATTTAGGTTCGGGTAAATCATGCCAATAATGACGTAGTGAATCTACTGTCCAGTAAGGGTCATTGGTTCCCAATAATAATAATTTAGGCATAGTAAAACGATGCCGATACGCATAAGGGTCAACCCAACTGCGTAATTTTTTCATTTCTGGGTTATCTTGTTTTTGATGTAGATTTAATTCGGTGTAATCTTTGATTTTAACGCTTTGTTGTCCATAAACTTGTTCTGACCATTGTAATTGCTGCTTCATATTTAACACATCAATCACCATCGGAGCGATGGCATTGACGCGCTTATCGACTGCTGCCGTTAGCCATGTTGTCCAGCCACGTTTAGATGCGCCGCTAACTACGAATTGGGTGATTTGCTGATTATTTTGTTGTTGCATATATTGTTGCAGCGCATCCATTGCTCTAGTCGCACTTTTAACCATGGGAAATAAGAGTGGCCAGCTTTCATCCCCGCTTTCCATGTATTGATTAAAGGTATAAGCGATTAGCGCGTCTTCACGACGATCATCATAAAGCGGTTGATTAGGAACATTCATTAACACGGCGGCAGGTGCGCCTGCTTGTTCGGTGAGCGTTCTCAGCATAGTTAATTTTTTATCACCGTTACCATCGCCTGAAATCATTAAAAATGCAGTTTCAGGGTGACGTATTTCTTTCGGGGTAACTAGAATTAAATGATGCTGCCATGTAAACCCTCGCCAGTTTTGAGAGATGAGTTTTAAACGGCTAATCGTTCCCCATGATTCTTGT
>WTBX01000120.1 GCA_013138855.1 Methylococcaceae bacterium | reverse complement strand
GGTTCCCCAGTCGTTATCTATGCGTTTTGCATTTTTGGGAAAGTAGGCTTGTTTGCGATTGACTTCGGGCATCGCTCTATCGCGCTGAGTAAAATATTCGCTGATATTTTTAAGAGCGATTTCATCAAATTCTAGCGGTGCATCAAAAGCGGTGGCAACGGCTTCTCGCGTTAAATCATCTGTGGTAGGACCTAAACCACCTGTGCAAATGCAGCAATCAGCGCGGCTGGCTATTTCTTGTAATAGGCTGATTAAATCTTCTAGTTTGTCACCGACCGCAGTATGTCGGGAAACTTTGAACCCCATTTCGACTAATTGAGTGGAGAGCCATGCGGCGTTGGTATCGGCGACTTGTCCTGTAACAACTTCTTCGCCTTGTGAGAAAATTTCTACTTTTGGGTTCATTGAATATGTTTGTTAACTATTGTTAGGTGATAAGGCGTGAAATACAGATTGACCAATTACTTGTGCTAATTGTGCAGGAACAGCATTTCCTAGTTGCCGCATTATTTCTCCCCATGAACCTGCAAATTCATAATCATCGGGAAATGTTTGTATTCTCGCACTTTCTCTAACTGTAAAATACCTAACAGAACTATCTTCATATCGAACCATATTCTCGCCTCCAGGAACACCATGCCCCCCAGCTTTAAGAGCCTTAGAAGGTTCATCTATATAACTACCTGTATGACCTGGGTAAATTTTTGCTCCATCTTTGAAAATATGATTCTTATAATTGTGGGGAATATTTTCTGTAGGATTAGGCATATCTGAAATTGCATCACGAACAGTTAACCATCGTTTAAATTTTGGCTCAAATATGCCATATTTCTGTTTTATCCTCTCTATCTTTTTATGTGTCTTTTCATCACATTTAGGGCATGGCAAATCATGATAAGACCAATATTCTTTTGAAATCCATTTGTTCCATATTAAGGACTCTTCTGAATGTGTTGGCTTAGGGAACGACCAGTTTGCATCAACATCGGCTCTAAACCCGATAATAAAAACGCGTTCTCGCTTTTGAGGAACACCATAATCAGCAGCATTAACTAAATGATAAACCACATTATATTCAAGTTCTGTATGTAAGTTTTTAGAGTGATATTTTTTCAGTCGATTACGATGAGTTTCCCAAGATTCATTTTCATTTTTAATGATAGATGGGTATTGAAGCTGAAAAATTATATATTCAAAATATTCGGAAAAACTTTTTCTCAATAGCCCTTTTACATTTTCAAAGACAAAAGCCTTAGGTTTTTTATCTCTTATTGCTCTAACAGCTTCTGGAAACATATCCCTAGAATCTGAATATCCTTTTGCTTTTCCACCTAAAGAAAATGGTTGGCATGGCGGCCCACCTGAAATGAGGTCTATTGAACTAGGAATACTAAAATAGTTAAAATTGGCCACATCATTTTCAAACAGACTTGCACCAAAATTAAAAATACTATTTGCTCTTAAAGTACGACAAGCATTTTTATTTAACTCGACAATGGCTTTATGTTTAAAACCTGCATTATTAAGACCTAGAGCTAAACCACCCGCACCTGCAAAAATTTCAATCGAATTCATTTTTTAACCTGTTGAATTATGTTGAAGGGTAGTTTTGAAGTTTTGTTAAAATTTGTGCTTTGTTACGAGGCTCACCTGTAAGTTGTTTTGCATAATACCTTCCTGGGTGAAGTGTATCCCACTCAGAAGGTGATTGGTTATATCGACCTGCTCCAGGCGCATTAATACCAAAACCATCAATATATGAGTTCCATAAAGGGTTATATTGTCTAATTAAATAAGACTCCATTGCACTAATCATATCCGTTGCCAAGTTTTGAAAAATCATAAACCGACACAAAAAATCATCCGTGTTTAAATTTTCAGCTTGTTCAATACTTCGCAAGTGCTTTTGTAGTCGATTTCGAAGTGTTTTACCTACGGTATTCTTTTTTCCTTGTCTTGAGCCAGACGGGGCTGCTTTACCAATATATATCGGGTACATTGCAGGAAGACACTCATGATAACAAGTATTTATCGTTGATTTAAGAAAGAGTGCATATACGCCAGCTCCTTCAAATTGAGGAAAATTAGATATTTGATAATAAGGCGTATTTTCAAAAAATATAAAAGCGGGCTTTATTACCGCCTCAATTTTTGAATCTGCAATTTTTGCGATGTGATTATTTATATCAAACAATTGTTATTTCCTTAAACTTGTCTTATTTTGATAAATATTTAAATGTTATAAAACATAGAACTAAATCCGTGTGCTTAAATAGGCTTCTAGTGCATTAAGACAATCTGCATCAACATCCTCTTGTGCTTTTAACTCATCAAGCCGCTTGCGATAATCTTCGATAACCAAACTTCCCCCCGCATCAGGTTCGATTAATTTACGCTGACAAAATACCTGCCAGCGTTGTTTTTCTTCATTGGATAAAGTCTGTGGATAATTACGCGCTTTATAACGAAAAAACATTTCATCTAAACGCTTATCTTGAAAATGCGGTTTTAACGTCGCTAATTTATTAATCGGTGTATTTCTTATTTTAGTCATGGCGGCTTTATCGCTGCCACTGAAAAAGCCACCTGCATAAATCATTAAATCTGGGTTAGTTTCTGCTTCAAAATTAGTTGCTGTAAAGACTTCTGAAATTTTTCCCGCCAATGGAATCGCATTTTTTATTTTTTCCAGATTTTCTAAACACAGAGTTAAATCTATTTGTAGTCGTTGAATATCATCTTCTTTTAAGACATTAATCGGCGCGAGTACAGGGCATTTATTGATATGGACGGTTTTTAAAGGGATACGCTCCACACCTTCGGGTAAATCTGCGCTTGCGGTAAAAAGTCGTTCTTTAATCGCTTCAAAACCTAATTCCAATAACGGAGCGGGGTCTTGTGATAAATCGTAAACAATGATGCCATTGGTATTGGTCGGATGCTGACAAATCGGTAACACAATTGCTAAACAGCCTTTGGTGGCAGGATACATGCCCGAAATATGGACGACAGGTTTAAATTTACCGAGCTGTAATAATTCTAAAACTTTATGTTTAACGCGATGGGTAAATAAAAAATCATAAAGTTTTGGCTGCGCTTGTTTGATTAGTTTTGCCATTGCAATGGTGGCGTGAACGTCGGATAAAGCATCATGTGCAGACTCATGAGCAATACCGTTTGCTTTGGTCAATTCTTCTAATCGAAAACTAGGGCGACCTTCTTCGTTATCAACCCAATTAATTCCATCAGGGCGTAAAGCTCTAGCGGCTCTAACAACATCAATTAAATCCCAGCGTGAGTTGCCATTGCGCCATTCGCGTTCATAAGGGTCATAAAAATTTCGATACAAACTATTGCGAGTGACTTCATCATCAAAACGCAGGTTGTTATAACCTAATACGCAAGTATCAGGCTGCATAAATTGTTGATGAATAGTTTTGATAAATTCCGCTTCGCACACGCCTTTTTCCGCAGCAAGCTGAGGCGTGATGCCTGTAATGACACAGGCATCAGGTTGAGGCAAACAATCATCGGCTGGCTTGCAATAAAGAGTTAACGGCTCGTCAATGATATTAAAATCATAATCGCTGCGAATGCCTGCAAATTGGCTAGGCCAGTCGCGTCGAGGGTCTGTGCCGAAAGTCTCGTAATCGTGCCAGTAGAATGTATTGTTTGCCATGAGTTAAAAAACCTTATTGAATTGAAACCAACGCTCTTAAGACATCGGCACGACTAATCATACCGATTAATTGATTATCCTCATAAACAGGATAACTTCTGATTGAGCTATTTTGAAATCTTTCTGCTAAATCAACGACGCTGGAATCTGCATTTACGGTTACCGTGTCAGTCGCCATGTACTCAGTGACTTTGCCTGTTAAGCCTTTGTTATAGGCGGTTTCTAAGGCTACTTTCATACAGTCTTTTTCAGAAAAAATTCCAATAAGATGCCCTGCTTCATTTAAAACAGGTGCGCTGGTAATTTTATGATCCAATAGTTTTGTAATTGCCGTTAAAACATCAGTTTCTTCATTTAAAGTGATTAGATGCTTTGCCATATAATCGGCGATGGTTATTTTCGTTAACATGACTGCTCTCCTTGTTGTTTGAATGTAATTATTTACCTTATTATGCAAAGAAGTGAAAAAACTTGTTTTTTCACTCCAAGTATTTTGCTCTCAAAATTTTCAAAAATAACAATGACTGGCAACTTGAAACCGCAGTTTTAGTCGCGAAAAGCCAGTAATGACACTACGTTTTTTGAACTCAGCTCAAGAGCGTTTTTAATACTTTCCGCGACTAAAGTCACGGTTCCAGATTGATTCAAAAATTTTAATGATTATCTTTAATATTAAGCTGAAAATTTAATTTATGTTCACCTTCTGCGACTGCGGCAGCTTCTTCTGCATCACGTTTTTTACGTTTATCGCATTTTTCAGAACACTCACATTGACCCATTCCACCACATGAGCCTTTGATTGCATTACGTCCAAAAATAACGCCAACGGCCATTAACGCAATAATGATTAACATAAATGCAAAAGTTGCAGCGAAATACATCATGGTTTTTCCTTAAAAAATTCTATAAAGGCAGCGGTACTTTTTTCTTCAAAGCCGTCTGCGGTTTTAATAATAAATAATGCGGCTATCTGCTGTTTTTCAGCGAGTTGATAACCTTGTTCTTCACCTAAGACCATCATCGCAGTGGCTAAGGCATCTGCGGTCATTGCGGTATCGCTTAATATGGTCACGGAGGCGAGTTTATGAGTAATCGGTCGTCCTGTGCGTGGGTCTATGGTATGTGAATATCTTATACCCTTAGACTCAAAAAAGTTACGATAATCTCCCGACGTTGCCATAGAAATATTACTAAGCGGGACAACTTTTTGAATCATCCGTTTTTCTGGCGTGGGTTTTTCAATCGCAATGCGCCATGCTCCTTGATTAATGTTTTTTCCTTTTAGTCGAACTTCACCACCAATTTCCACCATATAGTCATTAATGCCCTGCTCTTCTAAAAATAAAGCAACTTTATCAACCGCATAGCCTTTAGCTATGGCTGATAAATCCAGATAAAGCTCTGGCAAATCTTTTTTAATTTTAGAGGTTTCAGCATCTATGACCAAATGTTGATAACCTGTATTTACTAGAGCTTCATTTAAAATAGTTTCTTCTGGAGCTGTGAAGTTCATAGGATCTACGCCAAAGCCCCATAAATTAACTAATTTACCGACTGTAATATCAAAAGCACCTGCGCTTAATTGGCTGATGCGTTGAGATTCTGTTAATACCGTCAATAATGCGCTTGGAACACTTTCCCAATCAACACTTTGATTTTGATTAAATAAAGATAAGGCTGATTGTGATTCATACGTCGATAATTCAGCATTCAAGCCATCTAACAAACTTTTAATCTGCGTTTTTAATAGCTCATGCTTAACTGTTTCAGGCAGGTGACTCGCTTTAATCGTAAAGCTAGTTCCCATAATGCCATCAGAATACACAAAAGGATATTTCGCTTGCGGGGCTTGATTGTCGCAAGCAGACAATAAAAAGATGAGTAGCAGGCATAAACCTGCTACTTTTTTATTAAAGGGTTTTAGCATTAGGATTAATTAACACCATGACGGTCATAAACTTCGGCAAGTTGTTCTGGATTAGATGCACAGGCATTTAAATCTTTTAAAATGCCATTTTTAATACTGTAAATCCAGCCATGAATGGATAGCTCCCTGTTCTCTCGCCATGTTTTTTGCACGATAGTGGTATGGCAAACATTCATCACTTGTTCAATGACATTTTTTTCACATAATAACCTAAAGCGATCATTAGGAACTTCCACGCGCTCAAGTTCGTGTTTATGCGTTCTATAAACATCTTGAATATGACGTAACCAGTTGTCAATCAATCCATGTTCATGATTTTCCATTGCCGCTTTCACACCACCACAACCATAATGCCCACAAACAATAATATGCTTAACTTTTAAGATTTCAACAGCAAATTGAATCACAGATAAACAATTTAAATCGGTATGTACTACCACATTGGCAATGTTACGATGAACGAATATTTCACCTGGGTCTAAATTAAAAATCTGATTTGCAGACGCACGGCTATCAGAGCAGCCTATCCATAAATATTCAGGTGATTGTTGTTTATGTAAGCGTTTAAAAAACTCAGGGTCAGATTCGAGCATCCTCTCTGCCCATTCCTCGTTTCTTTTAAACAGCATTTCGCGCATTACTTTGTCTTTTTTTCCTGACATAGCTGTTTATCCCTTATTTAGAACCGTAAGTTCTTTCAATATAGCGTTCAACCAAATCATGAAATTCTTCGGCAATTCTGTCACCTTTCAAGGTTACGGTTTTTTCACCATCTTCATAAACAGGTGCGACAGGTGATTCTCCTGTTCCGGGAAGACTAATACCTATATTGGCATTTTTACTTTCACCTGGGCCATTGACGACGCAACCCATGACAGCGACTTCCATATTTTCTACGCCTTGGTATTTATTTTTCCATACAGGCATTTGATCGCGTAAATAATTTTGAATGTCTAACGCCAATTTTTGGAAATAATCACTGGTTGTACGTCCACAACCAGGACAAGCAATGACCATCGGCGTGAACGCTCTAAAGCCCATCGTTTGTAAAATTTCCTGAGCGACGACGACTTCTTTAGTTCTAGCCGCACCGGGTTCTGGGGTTAAAGAAATACGAATGGTATCGCCAATGCCTTGCTGCATAAGAACGGAAAGTGCAGCGGATGATGACACAATGCCTTTAGATCCCATCCCCGCTTCAGTCAGCCCTAAATGTAAGGCGTAATCAGCACGCCCTGAAAGATCTTGATAAATACTAATTAAATCTTGCACATTACTGATTTTACAAGATAAGATAATTTTGTCTTTTCCTAAGCCAATGTCTTGAGCTTTGGCAGCACTTTCTAACGCTGATAAAATAATAGCTTCGCGAGTGATCGCGGATAATTCTAAAGGCACAGCTCTATCACGATTTTCATCTAATAAGCGCGTTAAAACAGCTTGATCTAAACTGCCCCCATTAACCCCAATACGCACGGGTTTGTCATATTTACAGGCAAACTCAATCATTTGCTGAAATTGTGGATCGCGGCTTTTTCCTCGGCCGACATTACCTGGGTTAATACGATATTTATCTAATGCTGCGGCACAATCAGGATATTTTTCCAGTAACTTATGCCCGTTAAAATGGAAATCACCGATAATCGGCACTGAATAACCTTGCTTGTCGAGTTGATTGCGAATTTCGTAGACCGCTTTAGCCGCCTCTTCTGTGTTAACAGTAATACGCACTAATTCAGAGCCTGCGGTAGACAATTCTGCGATTTGTCTCACAGTTCCCGCAATATCAGCGGTATCTGTATTAGTCATAGACTGCACTACAATAGGTGCATCACCACCTACTTTAACGTTACCGACTAAAACTTGTTGAGTGTTTTTTCTTGTACTGATCGACATAATAAAAATCTTTGTTGGAAAAAAATACGAATATCTGAAAGAATAGGATTATTGAAATTATACTCCATACAGGATAAGCAATAGAGTTATAAATTGTGAGGATAAATTATTTTTCTGACGTTCATTTAGAATTCGGCAGGCTAGAACGCCCCGAAAACGATGCCGACCTTATTATCGCCGCAGGTGATATCGGTATAGGTAGGCAAGGTATTAACTGGCTTAAAGGTATCGACAAGCCCATCATCTATATTGCTGGAAACCATGAGTTTTATACCCATGAATACAAAAGAACCCTGAGTATGCTGCGTACGACTTGTGCTAACAGTAATATTTATTTTCTTGAAAAAGATAGCTTAGTTTTGGGAGGTATTCGCTTTTTAGGTTGCACATTATGGACGGATTTACTGATTGCAGGTGAAGAAAAAGCCAATGAATTAGGAATGCGTTTAAATGATTTTAGAACGATTCGTTTTAAAGAAGATTCTTTCGATCAAGCAATTTTTACGCGGCTGCATAGAACCTCTAAATTATGGCTTGAAAATGAACTAGAAGAGCCTTTTGACGGTAAAACTGTAGTCATTACCCATCATGCGCCTTTACGCTGGAGTTGGCGAGAAGGTAACAATGAGCTTAAAAAACTCGCTTATTGCAATACATTAGATGACTTAATTAGTAAAACTGACATTGTTGCATGGTTTCATGGACACATACATAGTCCAAATGACTATAGTATTTCAGGAACCCGCATTTTAAGTAATCCCAGAGGGTACAAAGGCCGTCGAGAAGTTGCAGGCTTCGACCAAAATAAAATTGTTGAGATTTAATCTTAGGAATGAAAATTAAATAACATCCGAAACTTAAAATATATTTTCACCATGAAGAACACGAAGCTCATGAAGATAAATCATTAAAACTTCATGCGCTTCATGGTTTATAAGTTGATTGAGTAGTTTCGGAAGTTATTAAAATCGCATTCCTTAGGCTTTTATCTTTTCACCATGAAGGGCATGAAATAATTTAGCCAACCTTTTTAATCATTTGAAACTTAATGAGCTGCAAACCTCCGTGATCTTAAAGACCTCGGAGGTTTAAAACTCGTTTTTATTTTTACAAAGTTGCTCAAGTTATTTCATGCACGTTCCTAAGTCAAACCAACCAATTACTCATCTAACCTTCCTTGCCATCCTCTCTCACTGCCGTCAATATTGGTGTATAAACCAAGATAAACAACGAGAATGCCGCCAACCAGCATAGCGTTGAAAAATAAACCATATTGGCATACCAATCAGGCAATAAAAACGGCATTAAAACTCTAAACAGCGATGCCACATTAATCAAAACAAATGCTAAGGCAATCGCGTTAGAAACACGCAAAGCTCGCCCTGTATGTCCTAGCGAAACTCTCGCCATCATTCCTAAAGTTAGCACACCTATACCGCCTACGGTAAACGCATGTATCGCAAGAGTCGGAGAAATAACGTTATAAGCCGATAAAGCCGTAAGAATAAACCCTAAAATAATCCAGCCATAACCGATATAAAGCACCCATAATAAAGGCAAAAACCAGATTCTATGCACATACCAACCCCCAATCCGCATAATATTTGTAATAACGGCCACTATCGCAGCAACCGCTAATGTCGTGCCTGTTACATTCATTAACAACAAGATAAACACACATAATGCAGAGGCAATGGCTAAGCCATCAAACAAAGGGTTACGAATAATCAACACCCCAGATAAAGCGCGTTCCGTAAAAAAAGGAAAGACTCGACCTGCAATCACCATAATCATCATAATAATAGTGGTGACGACTAAATTAATCCCGAATGTCGCGGTATTTTCAGCAAAACCTAATACTTCTGCATGAATCAAAGCATTACCTAAGACCATGACAGAGAGCAAAGTTGGAAACAACAACATTTTCGGCTTATCAACTTCGGCAATGGGCTTAAAAACACAGATAATTAAGGCAGGCAAAAAAGCAAAGTCGATAGCCGCAATAATAAAATCAGGCAATAGTTCTGAATAAAATGGCACGATGCGTCCATACAGCCACAGTAAACATAGCATCGCTAAACTGTCCCCTTGTATGGTTTGTTTACCCGTCCAATTTTTAACAGCCGTTAATAAAAACCCTGAAATAACGGCGGTTGCATAGCCCAATAACATTTCATGGCCATGCCAATAAAGACTGGGATAATAATTATCCATCTCTAATGAACCATCAAAAATAGATGTCCATAACGCAATTAACGCCAATGCTGACAAACCTGCTAAGGCAAAAAAAGCCCTGAAGCCCAAATTAAAAATAGGGTAATCAAAAATCTGTTGTGTTTTCATCTATGCTCTAGCCAGTCTAATTCTGAATCGGAAAAACCTGCAATTATACGCATTTCTTTATTAAAAGGGCCTTTCGGTTTGCCTTTAAAGTATTTTATGATTAATTCTTTATATTTATCTTCTGCATTAAAGCCTTGTTGTTCACACAAAGTCTTAAACCAGAACGAACCAAAGGCAACATGCCCGACTTCATCGTCTAAAATACGCGTTAAAATAGCGACACTGACTTCATCGCCTTTATTTTTAAATTTTTCTATCATCATGGGCGTAGCATCCAATCCTCGCGCTTCCATACAGCGAGGCACTAATGCTAAACGCGCCAATACATCATGTGCGGTATCTTCAGCATGTTCCCAAAGCCCTTTATGTGCCGCTAAATCACCATAATCTGTACCATAGTTATCTAGCAGATGTTTACGAATCAACGCAAAATGCTGTGCTTCCTCATCAGCAACTTGCAACCAGTCTTTATAAAACTGTTCAGGTAAACCGCGAAAACGATAGATAATATCCCACGCCAAATAAATAGCAACAAACTCAATATGCGCCAAGGAATGAAATAATGCCGCAATACCCGCAGGCGAACCGAAGCCACGTTTAGGGGTTTTATGAGCAGGTAATAATTGAGGTGAGACAGGAAAGCGCGTTTCTGAAATAGCTTGTACAGGCGAGCTTGATTCAAAACTTAACTTATTTTGCTGACATAAAGCCCATGCTTTATGTGTTAGCGTTAATTTTTCGTCAATATCAACCTTTTGCAAACAACTTTTAGCAAAAATAAATATATTATCCATATTCAAAATGATTAAATTCCTAAATTTTCTAAGCCTTATTTTATATTGCACACTCATATATTGGCTATCAGATCGACCTACTCTTCCGATGCCAATGCTATTTGCACACCAAGATAAATTACATCATGCAACAGCCTATTTTGTGATGGCTGTTTTAGCATGGCGCAGTTTTAAAGCTTATATAAAACGCCCTATTATACTGGTTTTAATGAGTATAGTTTTTTGTAGTCTTTATGGTATATCTGATGAATGGCATCAATCCTTTGTTAAAGGTCGTGTAGCAGATACTGCTGATTGGCTTGCTGATACCCTAGGCGCGATATTAGCAGGACTGATGATGTATAAATTTTTTAAACCATGAGGAAACGGAAGCGCGACTTTTAGTCGCGCACGAGACCTAAAAACATCGTTTAAAACCTATCAATTAGACAGATTAAAATAAGCTCGTTTTAAAACTCATACCAGAAAAGTCGCGGCTCCGCCTGAATAGTTACAATATATTTTAAGTTTCGGATGTTATTTTTTCATTCCTAAGCCTTTCTTCAAGTTGCCCTTTCTTAAATCACTAGTACCATCTTTTTTAAAGTAATCTATAAAATAATTTCACGCTAGACTGGCGGCTACCTGAAAGACGTAGTCTTTTGGGTAGCTGCCAGTCCCCACTTAAATACATAACTATAAGCGTGGGGACTGGCAGCAAACCAAAGGGCTTCGCCCTTCAGTTTGCCGCCAGTCTTTTGATCGTACAAATCGAATTTTTATAGCTTACTTAGAATTAGTGATACTAGCGCAATTAATATGAAAAAATGCTACATTCATCATGACTAAAATCACTTTTACCCCTTAAAAAATAAAACCGAGAACCACATAAGATTGCTGACTACCCGCAAGGCATAGTCTTTTGGGTAGCTGCCAGTCTTTTAATTGTACAAATCGAAAGTTTTCAAATATTGTAACTACTCACGCGGAGTCGCGACTTTTAGTCGCGCACGAAGTTTTATCTATGTATTTTAAAGCGAGCTTATTTGAATTTGTCTAATTTATGTAAGTGTTCAGTCCCCCTCTTAAAAAAAGAGG
>WTBX01000010.1 GCA_013138855.1 Methylococcaceae bacterium | reverse complement strand
AAATTAACAACACCACTCACTAAACTCACGCTTGCCCCTGCGTTTAATGCCGCTTCTGCTAAAGCGTAGCCCATTTTTCCTGAGCTGCGGTTAGTGATATAACGTACAGGATCTAAGGGTTCTCGAGTAGCCCCCGCACTAATAAGTACCTTAACACCCGCTAATATTTGCGGGTGACTCTCTAATAAATACTGACAAATCGATACAGGTTCAGCCATGCGCCCAAAACCAATTTCACCACAAGCTTGCTGACCTTGTTCGGGTGGAATCAATTTAAAGTCATAATCCTGTAGACGTTTTATATTATCTTGAGTAACTTGTTTATGCCACATTGCTTGATTCATAGCAGGCGCAATATAAATAGGACATTCGGCCGCAAGGCATAAGGTACTGACTAAATCATCGGCAAGCCCATGCGCCAGTTTTGCAATTATATTCGCTGTAGCAGGAGCAACGATAATCTTATCCGCCCAGCGAGCAAGGTTAATATGTCCCATTGCATTTTCTTGGTCAGCATCCAATAATTCTGTATGAACAGGATTACCCGATAACGCCTGAAAGGTTAAAGGGGTAACAAATTTCGTTGCAGAGGCTGTCATTACTACTCGCACATCAAAACCTGCTTTGATTAACAATCTTAGCAATTCAGCCGATTTATACGCAGCAATGCCTCCACAAACGGCCAACAAAATGCGCTTGTTAATAATATCACCTCAAAAATCATGGAAAATAGTGACTATTATGGCAAGGATAAAAAAAATCTTCTATGCTTAAATATCTATCTTTAAGTTAAGGGGCTAATAATGGCGATAACGGATTGGGCAGAAGATGAGCGTCCACGAGAAAAACTATTACAACGTGGCGCGAATGCTTTAAGTGATGCCGAGCTATTGGCGATTTTTTTACGTACAGGCACCAAAGGAAAGACAGCGGTTGATTTGGCGCGTGATTTACTTGAAGAATTTGGTTCTTTACAAGGATTATTAGGGGCAGATCAACAACGTTTTTGTCAATGTCATGGTTTAGGGAACGCTAAATATGCGCAATTACAAGCGGTTTTGGAAATGGCGCAGCGGCATTTTGTGGAGGTTATTAATCGTGGTGATGCTTTAACCAGTCCAGAAGCAACGCGAGCGTATTTAAGTGCGCAATTACGTGGTTATAGCTATGAAGTCTTTGCCTGTTTATTTTTAGATAACCAGCATCGAGTTATTCAGTTAGAAGAATTATTCCGAGGAACGATAGACAGCGCGAGTGTTTACCCGCGAGAGGTTGTTAAAAAAGCCTTATATCATAATGCAGCGGCAATTATTTTTGCGCATAATCATCCTTCGGGTATTAATGAACCAAGTCAAGCAGATAAACATATCACCAATAAATTGATACAATCCTTATCTTTGTTTGATATTCGGGTGTTAGATCATTTTATCATTGGAGATGATCGGCCGTATTCATTTGCCGAACATGGATTAATTTAATATCTGATGTTTTGGAAACGCGACTTCTAGTCGCGCACGAGTCATACTTGCTCAACCTATAGAAAGAACACACGGCGCGACTAGAAGTCGCATTTCCGTTATTATGCTTTTCCCTATTTTTTAATTCCTGAATTCAAGAATCAAAAAGTAGCTGCATTTATTCTTAAAAACTCATTTTGTAACCCACCCCATAAACGGTAGAAATAATAATTTTGCCTTCTGAGGCTTTTTTTATTTTTTTACGCAGGTTTTTAATATGGCTATCCATCGTTCTATCGCTAACAATACGATTATCTGTATAGACATTATTCATTAAGTATTCTCTGGAAAAAACTCGATTCGGACTTTGGCTTAATAAATCCAATAAGCGAAATTCTATCGGTGTTAATTCCAGCTCCACGCCATAAACCGTGGCAATAAATTTATCAGGGTCGATAATAATATTTTTAGGGGGCTTAGCTTCAGAGACTACTTCATTATTATGGGTTTGAGGAGCAGGATTACTACGCCGCAATACGCTTTTTACCCGTGCAACGACTTCACGCGGACTGAAAGGTTTGCAAATATAATCATCTGCCCCTAACTCTAAACCTAGTAAACGATCGATTTCTTCAACGCGTGCTGTCACCATAATAATCGGCACATTACTAAAGCTACGGATTTCACGACATAAACTAATACCATCTTTACCAGGTAGCATTAAATCCAGCAAAATAAATTGCGGTTGCTGTTCCTTTACCCAATCAATCACTAAATCGCCATGATTAATATTGTGACAATCAAAGCCATCAAGACTTAAATAATCAATCATAAGCTGCGCGAGTTTGGCTTCATCTTCAACAATCAGTATTTTTGTAGTCATTTTTTTAATTGTTAGTTGTTAAGGGTAATTTTATTTTCACCAATAAGCCTCCAAGGGTACTATGATCGGCCTCAATTGTACCACCGTGTGCCTCCACAATGCTTTTACAAATAGAAAGCCCTAATCCACCGCCACCATAATCACGGTTACGAGAATGGTCAACTCTATATAAACGCTCAAAAAGTAGTCCAATTGAAACATCGGGGACAGCAGGCTTAGTATCTTCTAAATTAATAATCAATTCATCCGCTTCGACTTGACAGTGTATCCATACTTGCCCTTGCGAATAGGTATAACGTAGCGTATTTTCTAATAAATTAGTGAACAATTGTTGGAAACGTTGACGGTCACCATAAAAAACAGCCATCTGCGGAAAATTACTCCGAATAGATAAATGACGCTCACGCATACGCTCGGAAAAAACATTTAACCGATCATTAAGCAAGGCGACCATGTCAAAATCTTCCTTTTGATAACGCAACGCACCACTATCTGAGAGAGAGAGTTGATACAAATCCTCAATTAATTTATTTAAACGCTCCACTTCACTCGATAAGGATTGCAACGAGCTTTTATCAAACTTCCTAACCCCATCTTCGATGGCTTGAATCTCGCCATGTAAAATTGCCAACGGTGTCCGTAATTCATGCGACATATCCGCAATCCATTGACGTTGTTGAGTTTGATTCTGGTCTAAAGTCGCGGCCAAAGTATTAAAATTATCAGCTAACAACGCTAATTCGTCTTTAGTTTTAACATTGATACGTCTTTTAAAGTCACCTGTAATCAGGGTTTCTGCTCCCTTCAACAGCTGCTTAATGGGTCGCGTTAATTGATAAGAAATCAATACTCCCACAATGCCACTAATAAACAAACCGCCTAAAGCAATCAAATAGATAGTTTGAACTTGTTTATCAACAAAACTTAAATCAAGTTGTTTTTGTATATTTTTTAAAGGCGCGAGACTCACATAACCAACGGTTTCGCCATTTACAAAAATAGGCTGATTATTAACCGCTATCTCTGCCACCTCCCCTATAATCAATTTTTTATTGCTATCAAATAAACTAATCCGCCGCCCTATATCCAAGGGATCATGACCTACTGGAAATTGCATTTCGCTGGCTTGAGGTTTACGTTGATTGCTTGAGTTAAATAATTGCTGCCATAAATGTTGATTCATTTGAATCACGCTCCAATTATTTTGCAATTGATACACTTGCTCTAATTTAATAGAAATAGTTTGCAAATGCTGACTTTCAGCTTCATTAATATAATTTAAAAAGCCGCGTTGAAAACTCCATTTCATCATCAATGCGATCATCACTAGTACCACGAGCATGGTTAAGGTGAAAGAGAGAAATAATTTATATTTAATTTTAAAACGCATGGTCGTCATCCCAACTAAAGTTAAGACTACTTTAACAAGTTTTTAATGGTTTTTTTATGCTTTAGGCTAAATTCCATAGTTTCTTCATAGTTTCTGGCATTTTTCTACAAAATTCGTTCCTATACTGTTTCTCAAGATAACGCGGAATAATTAACTTTAGGAACGAAAATTAAATAATATCCGAAACTTAAAATATATATTCACCATGAAGAACATGAAGCTCATGAAGAGAAACCATTAAAACTTCATGCTCTTCATGCTCTTCATGGTTTATAAGCTTTATTGAGTTTAGCAATGTAATTTCGGAAGTTATTAAAATCTCATTCCTTAGTTGTGTTGTGTGAGGCATCTTTCATAACAGTAAAAAAGTAGTTTACATTCGCTATAACCTATAAATGTCCACGAAAATGTAAATTAGACATCTTTTCTAATTACTGCCTAATTTTATGAACAATGAAGTGCATGAAGAAACAAAGCGAGACTGTATTCCGTTTTATGTTCTAGTGTTATTTAGGAAAGATGTCTACTTAAAATCATTCTCAAGTAAACCAATAATGGAGAAAATAATGAAAACCCTACTTGCTTTAATTTGTATTTTAATTAGCAACCTTAGCCATGCCGACAATCAAACACATTCAAGCTGTCCCGATAAAAACTTTATTGCGGTAAAAGCTAACAGTGCGAATAGTGAATATCCAGCTCCCACGCTGGATGCTTCTTGCACTACTGAGTTTTTAGTTGTTAAGAGCAATGGCATTATAAATTTTGAATTTAAACAAAAAACACCACATGATTTACAATTGCAAGATTATACGTGGAAAATTCCATTGTTGACTCGTGAGGCCGTCGTTAAAAAGCGTGTGCCTTTAGTCGGATCTATTGCAATTACAGTGACAGGTTTGCCGATTTTTTCACCGAATGAAGCTCCGCATCATGGCTTTAGAGATCCTTATGTCGATCAGTTATTAGATTATTGTGGCGGACATACGGCAATGCGTGGAGTTTATCACTTTCATCGTCGTCCAGAATGTTTGTACAATCAACAAAAGCCTGTCGGATTAGTTTTAGGCTATGCTTTTGATGGTTACCCTATCCTCGCACCGTGGGAATGTGCGGATGCAAGCTGTTCATCCGTGTATAAAGTTAAAAGTAGCTGGGTTCATCAAGGTGGTTCGACTAATGCTTGGATTGCGAATAAATATCAACAAGGAACGGGAGATTTAGATGAATGTAACGGCATGACTCGCCCTGATGGTAGTTATGCTTATTATGCGACCGATGGTTTTCCCTATTTACTGGCTTGTTATCACGGGGTTGCTAAAACACAAACTAGCCCACATAAAAGACAATTTAAGCATAGACCACCACGCCCTTTTAAGGGATTCAGACCTTAAAAAATACGATTTTGTAACTACTCAGGATATACGGAACCGCGACTTTTAGTCGCGCACGAGACCTAAAGACACCTTCAAAATCTATAAATTTAGACAAATTAAAATTAAGCTCGTTTTAAAATTCATGTATAAAACTTCGTACGCGACTAAAAGTCGCGGCTCCACATAGTTTTACTTTTTTAGACATTGACAACTATATTAATCATTAAGTTACTATTTAATTAACCAAACAAAGGCTATGACATGCGCATAAAAACAGGATTATTACTCCTGAGTCTAACGAGCTTAATCGCCAGCCAGACTCATGCGGAAACTAATAAACCTCAGCAGGTAACAGGAAAAATATTCGCCGACAACAGTTTTATCTTATTTGTAAATGGTAAAAAAGTTGCCAGCGACCCGATTAAATTCACCCCCCATAACACGGTTAAAGTTAAGTTTAAAACAACTTATCCTGTTGTTTATGCGATAGAAGCAAAAGATTATGCGCATCCAGAAACAGGTTTGGAATACAAGCATACAAGAATTGGCGATGGCGGTCTGATTGTCAAATTTTCAGATGGTACAACGAGCAATGCTAGCTGGAAATGTAAAGCGTTTTCTCAAGGCCCTACCGACAGAGCGTGTTTACGAAACCTTCCAAAATTAAACTGTTTCGTCAAAAATACGCCTATTCCTAAAAACTGGATGGCGGTTAATTTTGATGATACGGACTGGAATGAAACCCGTGAATTTTCTGATGCCCAAGTCCGTCCTCATGGTGATTTTTCAAAAAACAATTGGACAGGTGCAAAATTCATCTGGTCTAAAGATTTAGAAATCGACAATACTGTTCTCTGTCGCTTAACGGTAAAAAAACCTAAAGTCGCTGAAAAAATAATTAAATCAAAAGAAAAAACGCAGCTAAAAGAAAGAGTAAAAATATCTAAAACAAAACAGCTTGTAAAAAAAGAGAACAATGCTTGCAAGGAAAAAAGTCTTCCGTTCTCAAAATTCTCCAAACATGTCAAAACCCATTGTGATGATAAATTTTTATATATTGAGTCTGATGGTATGGCCGATCATTCAATGATGATAGGGATTGCCGCATGGAATCAACAAGTCCCTAAGCCTCAGCCTTATAAAGGCACTAATGCTTGGCGCATCCCCTTAGATGCAATAGCTAGTGATAAAACTACGCCAAACCCCGCTGACGGGCCTATTGCTGTTGCCATTAATGGTGTCCCTATTTTTGACCCTAGCAAACAAGACGGTCGCCATGATGAAGAACATGATCCCAATA
>WTBX01000269.1 GCA_013138855.1 Methylococcaceae bacterium | reverse complement strand
GTTAACACTTAAAAACCACCCTGACAATGCGTTAATGTTGCTTTTAGGTGAAAGTCATCATGAACAGCTTTTTTCCTCTCCTGCTTTGCAGCGTAGAGTATTGCAAAAGATAGAGGATTGGTTGATGTTGAGGGTAAATAAATTGAACTAAGGGTTATGCATAAAATAGTTTGGGTAAATTTGTATTTTTACTCGTTTCTTCGTAAAGTCAGTTTTTCTAAAAAAATAATAACAATAGCTTACAGTCTCGGATCAGACACCTTTTAAAATACACATGATAATATGTGTAAATCCTTTTAATCACCCCCCATGCTTTGTGACATTGCCATTTTCTTAGACCTCAGAAGTTTTTTAACTCCAAAAAATTGACTACTATAAATTTAAAAATGCACCACAAACCATACAATGCAATTCGTTTAAATTAACCTCATCCTCAATTATCAAATGCCGAGGATGTTTGTAAACTTCACCACAATGACTGCATTCAATTTCTAATGGGCGCAAAACTCCACAATGCGGACAATATTCAGAATGCGGGCTGGAAAAACCACAAGCAATACACGCAGGATTTTGTTGACGTTTACTAGCTAAACGCTGCTGTTCACGTCCTCGTTTTAGCTGATTAACTAACGCATTTAACTGGCTAAGATGAGCATTTAATTGTTGTTGTGAAAAACTGCTATCTCTCACTATCTCAGCACAAAGAATACCGTGTTGTTTTATCTCTTCAATATCATTAAGCCCTTCTTGTTTCTCATTTAAAACTTCGGCGCGTTGTTGTAAATCACTTAACTGAGCCAAACATTTCTTCATTTGCTCATGTTCTTTAGTAGGCTGCTTATCGCTCTCTTCATCTAATAAATATTCAGATTCTAATTTTTGCTTACTGACTTTGCGTAAAGTGGTATTTAAGTTCTTTAACGTATCCAACGCATTTTTTTGTACATTAACCCGTGCTTGAGATTGTTCTTTTTGACGCTTTTCTTGTACACGCAATTCCCTGTCGTGTTGAATTTGTGCTTCGGCTTGTTGTTGTTTTAATTCAAAATAGGCTTTACGTTTTTCAGCCCATGTTTTATAAGTTAAGGTGAAAAAGCTAATTGCAATCACTGTCAAAGCGATAAAAATATAATCTCTATACGCGGCACCATAAACGCCGTTAATCACAATCGCCAACGTATAAATAGCCATTGGCAATACATGTGTAAAAGCAAAGTTCTTATCTAAAATGCGACTGACATGCAGCATTAATAAAGGTAATGATAACGCGGCTGAAATAATAATCGCCAATACAGTTTGAAGCTCGCCACCTAAAGTGAGCGTCATAAAAATGATAAAAAATAAGAAATAATTAAGGGCTAATAATAAAAAGTGTCCCCAGCGAAACTCATCTAAACGCCCCGCCTGTTTAAATTCACTTAAATATAAAAATGCTGCACCAAATAAAAATACCGCTAAACCTGCAAGCTTGGCTAATAAAATAATGCGTCCGATAGGACTCATCATACCGGGTAATTCAACAATAATTTTTCTATCGGTAACTAAGTTTTTAAAATCCCAAATCAGTTTTTGCGCTTCAATTGTGGTAGGTTTTAAAGTTTGCGCGGGGATAAACTCAGAAGTAACCCCTTCTAAAGTTAAGCTTAATTTAAAACTTCCAGCACGCCCAGCACCGTGTCCTTCATAAACATACTGGTTATAACCTTGAGCACCATAAGTTACTTTAGCTTTTAAAACCTCGTCCTTATTTAATTCACCAAACCAACGAATACCTTTTAAGCTATAAACCACTCCTTCTGGTTCAAACCAAACACCTTTAGTATTGCTTAGTTTCAAAGCGACGTTACTTGCTTGGGTGGTATTAGGTGGAAAAGGGAAATTAAGTTGGATGCGATTATTGCTTTCATCTAAATTTTTAAAAACAAATTCGCCAGAAAAGTCAGCATCATAAAGCGTATAAACATCTAAGTTATGAATATAGTTAGAGGTTGCTAATTTAACTTTAATATTAGCTAACGCTGTCGTTGGAATAACAGCTCTTTGCTGTATTTGTGTTGTAGGCGCAGGTGTTTGTGATTGTTGGTGCGTTGGGGTGTTTAGCTGTTGTTTATCGGTATTATCATCTAAAAAAGACGCCATTTTAGGAATAGCTATTGCGGAAAAAATGCCAATAATGGTAACCACAACCATTAATTCAACCAAAGTAAAGGCTTTTATACGTTGAAATACTGGAATATTTGTAAGCATGTTATCTCCTGTTTAAAGGGGTTTATTTGGATATTATCACTAATTGACTTTTGAAAACGACCCTAAATTCAGATTATTAATAGTATGGGAAATTACTAGGCTGATTGGCATGATTAGCCAAAAAGATCCGCAATGATTATTGGTTTTCTTGGCTACCATTAAAGCGGACATTAGTAAAATAAATTACTCGCACGATTGTTGATTTTACTCATTTCGCAAATTTTGAAACATGAAAACTGTCTCACTTAAAGTTGGTAGCCGTTTTCTTATGACAAGGAGGATCATAAGCATAAAGACAAGCCTAAGCATGAAAATAAAGAGTTTTTAATACCACTCTATGGTGTTTTTCCAGTTCATTGGGTCAGAAAGATAGTCGCTTAAAAAAACAATCATTTCCTCAATGGTTTGCGGCGGCGTTTTAATTACATATTGTTTATTATTTTCTTCCAGCATTACTGAAAAACCATCGCTAGCATCTAAACTGCCGCCAACCTCAAGCGAGTTCCCCTTGCTTTGTTCTAAAATAACTTGGTGAAAACCTTGCCAATCAAGGGAATGCATAGTCTCGTTAATGTTTTCATCCATCGCCTTATCGCTAATAGTGCGTATTTGTTTGCCATAATCTGAAATAATATAAAGTTTCATTGTGTCCTCTGTTTACCCAAAAATACTGGTTTTAAAAACTAAACCGTACTGCACCGTAAAGGTCATTATTGGTTTCAAATTGATCGAAAAAACTACTTTTTTTCTTGCCAACAAAAAAAATTCTACCTAACTCGACTAACCAACCATCAGAGAGCTTATAACTTACTTTTAGTCGCGCCTAAGACCCTATGATATTTATAATTTTTTTAGGTTTCGTGCGCGACTAAAAGTCGCGTTTCCGAGTTATTAACTTAATGACAGGAGTGATGAAAAATAAACAAATGATGAATTATATGAATTCAGCTCATTTATTTCACATTAACTTCACATCGAATTCACTTTCACTTCGCACTTCCTTCAACTTGCTTAGGTAAACTGTGTGCAAGCTCAGTTATTATCAGGAGATTGAAATGTACACTTTATCTGTCAGAA
>WTBX01000227.1 GCA_013138855.1 Methylococcaceae bacterium | reverse complement strand
TGTTTCATACACGTCATTTGTTTATCGGTTTGATGAATATGATCTAGCATTCGATTAATCGCCTCGGCAATAGGGTCTGGCATATCCGCCGTTTCACCATAAGCATCAAAGCCAATTTTACTGGCAGTTGCTTCGCGTTGGCTTTGAGGTTTTTTAATACGCCCGAGTATGCCCGTAACGGTCGCACCAGCGGGAACAGGTTTTACCACCACCGCATTAGAACCAATACGCGCATTTTCGCCAATGTCTATAGGACCTAAAACTTTAGCCCCCGCTCCAACGACCACACCATTACCTAGAGTTGGATGACGTTTACCTTTTTTCCAACTCGTGCCACCTAAAGTGACTCCATGATAAAGCGTACAGTCATCACCAATCACCGCAGTTTCTCCAATCACAACGCCCATGCCGTGATCGATAAAAAAACGCTTTCCAATTTTTGCAGCAGGATGAATTTCTATGCCCGTGAACCAACGCGCAATATGGGAGTTAAATCGCCCCATCCATTTGAAACCACAGTTCCAATAAAAATGACTCAATCGGTGAATGATAATCGCATGAAAGCCAGGATAACAGGTGAGGACTTCAAAAACAGATTGGGCAGCGGGGTCGCGCTCAAATACATAATTAACCTCATCTCTTATTTTGCTAAACATGCTTAGTCATCCTTATTGTTATTTTGGGAGTAGCGCATAATACCGCGCAATATATCCAGCTCTTTCGTATCCAGTTGAATGCGATTATAAATTCTGCGTAAACGCCGCATCATTGAGCGTGATTTGTCTGGACGTAGAAAACCGATGTCCATTAGTGTCTGTTGCAAATGCTGATAAAACAGCTCCATTTGCTCACCACTCGCCAGCGTCTGTTTGTCCTTATCGCCTATATTAAGTTCCTGCTTTTGACCTGTGGCGACAAATAGCTCATAACAAACCACTTGCACAGCGGCAGCCAGATTTAAGGAACTATAAGCGGTATTGCAAGGAATACGTAATAAATAGTGACATAAATCCAGTTCATGATTTTTTAGCCCCGAATTTTCACGCCCAAAAATAATGGCAACATTATGACCATTATCTTGCGCAAGACACATTTTTGCGGCTTCTCTAACGGTTAATTCTGGCCAACTAATGGTTCTAGGACGCGCACTGCACCCTATCACGACTTGGCAATCGGCAATGGCAGAGTGTAAATCAGCATAAACACTGGCATTAGCGAGAACATCATCCGCACCTGATGCTCTTGCGGTAGCATCTGCATGGGGGAAATGATGAGGCGTAACCAGACGTAATTGAGACACAGACATATTTTTCATAGCCCGCGCAACACCACCGATATTACCAGGATGCGAGGTTTCAACGAGAACGATTTTAATATTGCTTAGCAAAGGAGGATGCTCTTTGTGAAAAAAGAGTAAATTTTAACAAAAGATTTGTTATCCTAGTGATATTTTATAACTTCTTTACCCATCTTACATATGCACCCTATGCTTAACATTGCCGTACGTGCGGCAAGAAATGCTGGCGAGATCATTCGTCGCTCGTCTGAAAACGTCGGACAACTAACAATTAACTTTAAAAGCGCGAATGATTATGCGACTGAAGTTGATCGCATGGCAGAACAGGAAATCATCAAAGTTATCAGTGCCTCATTTCCAGAACATGGTTTTTTAGCGGAAGAAAGCGGTGAGCAAAAAGGCAATGATTATACTTGGATTATCGACCCTTTAGACGGTACGACTAATTTTTTACACGGTTTTCCTGTTTATGCGGTGTCGATTGCCTTAAAGCATAAAAATAAGCTTGAATTAGGCGTAATTTATGATCCTTTAAGAGATGAGTTGTTCACGGCAGAACGTGGTGGTGGCGCGACCTTAAATAATCGTAAGATTCGTGTAACTCAACAAAATAGCCTTAAAGGTGCGTTATTAGGCACAGGTTTTCCGTTTAAATCTAAAACTAATTTAGAGACTTATTTAAAAATGTTTTCATCGTTAGTCGGTGATACTGCGGGAATACGCAGAGCAGGTTCAGCGGCATTAGATTTAGCCTATTTAGCCTCAGGTCGTTTAGATGGTTTTTGGGAGATTGGCTTATTACCGTGGGATATGGCGGCGGGTATATTATTAGTACAGGAGGCAGGTGGCGTAGTCACTGACTTTTCATTTAGAGACGGTTATATGCAGTCAGGCAATGTGATTGCTGGCAGTCCTAAAATGCACCAGCTTATGTATAAAGCGATAGAGCCGCATGTTACCGATAATTTGAAGTAATATCGTGATGGTTGCGTAGGGGATTGTTTCTCTACGCAACTCACTAAAAATAATAGTAATTACTCAGGTAGTAGCCACGGCACCGCCTGAGTAGTTATATTGAGGATTAAATATCCTTAATCAAACCAACGATTTCCTCAATCGACATTTTACCGCTCACTTCACCACCTTCGAGCAAGTTATTCGCTAAATCGCGTTTGTGTTTGTGTAATTCAACAATCTTATCTTCAATGGTATCTTTAGCTACTAGGCGATAAATCGTGACGGGGCGTTTTTGTCCCATCCGATGCGCTCTGTCAGAAGCTTGATCTTCTACCGCAGGATTCCACCACGGGTCCATGTGAATCACATAATCAGCAGCGGTTAAATTCAAACCTGAACCGCCCGCTTTTAGACTGATTAAAAATAAATCCCCTTCACCTGCCTGAAAAGCATTCATCGCTTCTTTGCGTTTTTTCACAGGGGTTGAGCCATCTAAATATTGATAGTGAATTTCTTTTTCGTCCAAAAGGTTTCTAAGAATATCTAAATGCCCGATAAATTGACTGAAAACGAGGGCTTTGTGACGGTTGGCAATTAATTCATCAACTAATTCTTCAAAGGCTGCTAGTTTAGAACTGGCGATAGGGCTATCTTCTATCACTAAAGAGGGATGACAACAAGCGCGGCGCAGTTTCATGATTTCTGCCAATACTTTTAACTGCTGTTGTCCTTGTGAAGCCTCTTGCGCCTTGAGTTGATCCATTGTTTTCATGGCATTGCGACGTAGAGCTTCGTACATCGCTTTTTCTTCATCACTCAACTCAACATGTAAAGTGATTTCAGTTTTAGGCGGTAATTCGGTCAATACATCGCTTTTTAAACGCCTTAAAATAAACGGACGTAATAATTTTTTAAGACGTTGTTGCGTACCATAGTCGTGAGTATTTTCAATCGCACCTGCATATTGCTCATTAAATCTTTTTATTGAACCTAATAAACCCGGATTGATGAAGTTGAATAAATTCCATAATTCACCGAGATGATTTTCTATCGGGGTGCCTGTAGTGATGAGTTTGAAATCGGCCTGCAATGCCATTGCTGCTTTTGAGCGTTTGGTTTGCATATTTTTAATGGCTTGGGCTTCATCGGCTACTACGGTTTGCCATTTTTTTTCTGCTAATTTGTCACCTTGTGTTTGCAGTAAGCCATAACTACAGACGATTAAATCAAACGCGCCCGCTTCATCCAGCATTTTTTGTCTATCACCTATGCCGTATTGTTGTACGTTTAAGGTGGGGGCAAAGCGTTCGGCTTCTTCTAGCCAGTTGATACAAACGGAAGTGGGAGCGAGAATTAAAGTTGCACCGTCTTTAGCACGAGATAAAATTAAAGCGAGGGCTTGAATGGTTTTGCCTAAGCCCATATCATCGGCTAAACATGCCCCTGCACCCCAATGGGCTAGGCGTTTCATCCATTGATAACCTTCGACTTGATAATCACGCAATTCACCTTGTAAGGTTGAGGGCAGCTCGATTTTTAAATCGGCAACGTTATTCAGGCGTTTAAGCTGGTCTTTCCATGCTTTGGTGGCTTTAATGTCCATGCCATCGGTAATTTCATCTAGTGCTGAGGCGGCTAAGGGATGAAAGCGGACTTTATCGCCATGAATATCACCTAAACCTGATAAGTCATCTAAACGCTGACGTAATTCTTTGGTTAAGGCGACAAACTGACCATCTTCCATTTCTAAGAAACGCCCTTTTGAAGCGTTTAATAGATTAATCAACTTTTGCATTTGCAGCACTTCGTCTTCATTGATGGCTAATTCACCTTCAACTGCAAACCAGTCTTTTTCCTTGCGGACTGAGAAACGGACTTCTGATAAGTCTATTTCTGGGTGAATTTTAATGCGTTTGCCTTTTGGCCATTCTAAAACCGCAAAATCACCGATCTGCTGTAATTGCAGTAAAGCTTCCAGTGCCATTTCTGGGTCATCTAAAGTCCAGTTTAAAGATTTTGATGAATAGAGTTCTGGGCAATTTTCTAATAATTGTTTTACGTATTTTTTTTCGGTTTTAAAGTTGCGGGCGGTTTGTAATTGCTTACCGTCAATTTCCGCTAAAACCGTTGTGCCACCTGTTTCTGGTTTATAAACAGGCCCGCCGTCTTGAAAAGGTTGAACAAAGACTTCAATTTGCAAACCATCGACCACAGGTTGTAAATGAATATGTAGACGGCTATCGACTTTAACCGTTTCCGCATGTGTTGATTGTCCACCTATGTCAGATTGAACGGTTAAGGTTGAAGCAATGGAGGCGATGGAATCAATGACTTGTTGACGCGCTTTACTCGGTACAGTTAAGCCTTTTGGCGTTAAAATTTGCGCGACTTCTTGATGCTGTTCAGTAATTTCATACACTAAAACCCCTGTTGCCGAACGTTCGACAATGACATCCACTTCGTCTTCAATTTCTGGCACTAAAGAAATATGTAGATTTTTGCCTTTTTCTTTAACTAATAATTGCGGCTCTGCTTTGGTCACTTCGATAGGGGCAGACATTTTCTCATCAGACTCAAAATAAACATAAGGATGACCAACGGCTGCAAGTAAGCCTTTGCCCCCTAAATAATAAACTTCTTTAGGTCGATAGCCGTAATAATAGTCTTCATAATGACTGGTGATTTGTTTGCAGATTTTTTTATCTTGCTGGCTTAGGTAGTCAAAATCATCGACATCATCTTCAAGACGACTTAAGGCGACAGCGCGACCTTTTGTCCAGCGTCCTGTTTTACCTATTTTTTGTTCGCGTGGAGTGAGTCTGACCGAATTTTTATCTAGCGATAATTGCCAAATCATCCGCATTTCTTGAGCAGGACTCGCACCGTCCCCTTTAGTTTCACTTAATAGCGTTAAGGCGGTTAAAGCACGTTCCCATTGTTCAATACGCGGTAATAAATCAACCATGCCTACAAAAGGAAAGTTTTTATAATACTTAGCGATTTCTAAACAATCTTTGTCTTTACACTTTAATTTTACTAACAATGAAGCACTGACAGCGGCATACCACAAATAACCTGCCTCATGCGCTTGTCTACAAAAGTGAATCAAATCATCTTGCACACGGCACTCTCTTTGATCTGTAACGCGCTCAGTTTCATCTAGCCAATATAATAATAAACTGTGAAAGAGACTGTCATAAGGAAAACCGTATTCTTTCGGTTTTATATAAGGTGAATAAAAGAGATAACGACATTCATCGGCATTTTTTTGGCTTTGATAAACCGCAATGCCTTCTAAGAGGCGTTGATTGGGATAAGTAAATTTATTACTTTCTATTTTTAAAGAGATTTCTAATTGGTTTTTGAGTGTTTTTAAACTGTCAGCAGTACGTGCTTTTAACAATGCAAAATAATAAAACTGTCCATCTAAACCGGAGATAACAACATTACGTTTGCGGGTTTCTTTTTTAATTAAGCCTAAAGACTGCCCATAATAAGTAATGGCCTCATCATTACGGTTTTCTAAGAAACAAAGCGTTCCTAATAACTTTAGACTGAAGATCGAGAGATGCTCTTGTAAATAATCCTCCATACCTTTTTCAACTAAGCCTCTATGCAGCTTAAGTTCGATATAGCTTAAGGCGATATAAGGCGGTTGCTTTGCTAAGTCGGAAAAATATTTATCGAATAATTGTTGTTGAAATAAACAGGCTTCCAGCTTAGCGGCATAAAGATAAAGATGATATTTTAGAACGGCAAAGCGTATGCCTTCATGAAGTGAAGAAAACCAATCATCATCAAATTCATCAAAAAACAGACGGTCAAAAACATAATTAACATGTTCTGAAAATTCAGCTTGAATCGAGCCAAGTACAGACACAAATTCATCGACTCTATTTTGATATAAATGAAGTCGTAGTTGTTTGACGGTATTGGCTAAAGCGGTACGATAAACAAAAGTAGTAGGATTATGAATAATTTCACTGGCGACTTTCTTAAAAAAATCTTCTTTTTTAACGGCAAGTTTCATTAAGTCTTCTGAAACGACTTTTTCACAGAGCAAGCCTTCGGGTGTAAATAACACTAAACCTGTTTTTTTTAGTTTGGCTTTAAACTCTGGAGTGCTTAGTTCTTTTATCGTTGCATTATTAACAATGCCTGTTGTTCTCAAGAGTTTTTGAAGGTTCGTTTGTCCTATCGGTGCGAAAACAATGGCTAAGGTTAAAACGATTGTTTGCTCTTCTTCGGGAAGCGCGTGGAATTTTTCGAGTAATTTAGTTTTCATGAGGGTGCAGAATGCTTGAATAGAAGCGTGTTATCAGCGGGAGGAGGCTTTAAAATGACAGCTTATTTTAGGAGTGAAAAAAACATGTTCTTTCACTCCTTCAAAGGTAATGTTGAGGTTGGTTTTACAAAGTTTGACGAATTTGCTGGATAGTTTCGTTAGTTAAAGGTTCGCGTTTATCATCCAACATTTTCCCCCCCAGTTTTAGAGCAACAAAATTTAAAGTTCTGACAAAATCTTCAAAGACTTCAACACGATTAGTGATTTTTTTCGGCTGCATAAAAAAAGATAAACCAGGACAATGAAAATCGCTCAAATTCTCTTGAGGGAAAACACCAGGGTTCA
>WTBX01000092.1 GCA_013138855.1 Methylococcaceae bacterium | reverse complement strand
GCCATCACTACGCAGAATTTTTTGCCGCGCATATCGTAAGTTTTACTTTTACCTTTCCAAATGCCTTCGATACGTCGTGAGCCATCGCATAAAGAAATAAATTTTTGTAAAAACTCAGCGTGAGTGTGTTGAATATCATCTAAATACAACATCACGTTATTGCCCATTTCTAAACCGAAATTTAATTTTTCCAGCTCTTGTGCTGCGGTCGCATTAGGGGCTTGAGTGGGATCTAAAGAATGAACGTCATGTCCTAAAGAGGGACAGTTTATTTTCATAAACACTAAACCGAGGCGATCAGCGATGTATTCCATCAAGGTTGTTTTACCGTAACCAGGTGGTGAGATTAACAGTAATAATCCCATTAAATCGGTACGTTTATTTTTGCCAATTGTTCCCATTTGTTTGGCGAGATTGTCACCGACTATGGGTAAGTAAACATCATTAATCAGTTTATTACGCACAAAGGAAGTTAACGGTTTAGCTTGGTAAGCATCTAAATGTAAGCCGTCGCGTTGTTCGCTGATGAGTTCTTGTCTTAGCGATTGATAGCGTTGATAGTTGGGATAAACCACTTCGCGGTGATGCTTTAAGCGTTGTAGAAAATCATCGAAACTCAAGTTTAAACTACGTGCTTGAATCCGCGTATGTTCGCCCATCAAGTTTTCAACCTTAATTTGCTGTGAGACTTCGCTGCTTGTAAATTTCAGCTTATCTCCCCCCAAAATAATCATCACCGTTTCAGGAATAAAACGCGCTAACTCAGCTTGTTGCTGTGATTCAACTAGACCTTGCAACCATGCCGAAGTAAGTTGCCACAAGGCTTTTAATTCACCGTGAGCATTATTCATTGCCGCTTCATAATCACTACGATGATTTATTTTATGCAGATAATCAGAAAGCTGTGTTTCTAATGACTGTGCTTGTTGACTGCTAATAAAAGATTCACCTGCGGCAAGTTCGCGTAATAAATAATCAGCGGCGGCATTTTCATCGGCATTCGGTAATAAATAATCAAACGCGAGCATTTGTTCTGCCAGTGGCTTAATTAAATCTTGCATGGCTTGATTACAACTTAAAGACTGCTGCAATAATAATGCGCTAATTGCCTGTTGTTTCAAAGTTTGTTTTTCAGTATTGGACAAATCGCCGAAACACCATAATAACATCGCTAAGGCACGATTTTCTGGGGTGTAGCGTAACAAGCCAACTTTATCGCGGATGCTTAATAACGGTTTTAAAATTTCACAAGCATCAACATCATGAATACCTTTTTCATAACCTTCTTGATAACGAGGTGTGGCGTATTGTTTGACTAATTCTAATAAGCCTCCCTCTTGTTCATTAGCTTGTTGTAATTGCGTGAGATTTAAATCATTTAAACCTTGCTCGCTATCATATAAAACAGAGGCAGCAAGATATTCGGCTCGATAAACTTGCGGCGTTTCTGAAATTAACGCTTGTTCCCAATAATCCTGCAAATCATTTAACACTTCATTTTCAATCGGCTCGAAAAAATCTGTGCCGATTAAATGCCAAACTAAGGAGTCTTGACGATTAATTAAAGTTAAATCTAAGGCTTGAGTATTGACACTAAAACGGTGTTTTCCGAATTTAATCACCGCACCGCCATCTTCAAAAATATCGGCTTGGTCACGCAAAGAGCGAATCGCTTGGTCTTTAATAGATTTTAAACGTGAGGCGGCATCATCGGCTTGTACACTGGCTTCGAGTTCTTGCAACTGCTCAATCAATTGTTGCAGTTTAAGCACCATTGCATCGGAGGCTAAATAAGTATTTAAGCCATCTTGTTCGCTAAACGTCGTGCTACGACGTTGAATGCTGTCTAAAATTCGCGTAACTGCATTATTAATATTTTGTACGCGGCGTTGACGTTCATCTAATAAGGCTTGCTTGCGAGTTTTGAAAGTGTCAAATAACTGCTCACGTTGTTGAATAATGTCGTTTAAAAATTCGTCAAAATCAGAAAAACGGCTTTCCAGTTCTTCTAATTGGGTGAGTAAGCGTGATAACTGATCGTCACATTGCTGCGGCGTGGTGACGGTTTCTAAAGCACTGTTAATGCTTTGCGAGAATAGTTTGAATTGTGCCGCAAATTCAGCGACCGCTTCATCAGAGCGAAAACTTTTACTCTTATGCCGCATAGAAGCTTTAGCCTGATTGAGCTTGGCATAAACGCTGGATAAAGATTCTAAAATCGCGGTGCGGACATTGGTATCATCAACTTTTAAGGCGGCAAGGGTTTCGTTTAACACGTCCACGCCTTTGCTCATCTCTACCAATTGATTTAATAATGGCTCGATTTCAACGGTTGATTGCGTTTTTTCCAACTTACTTAAACAATCGTCTATCCCTTCATAAAATGAAGCTAACGCAGTTTCACTATTTAAAAATTTAACCGTTGCTTGTCCAAGTTTATCTAACTCAACTCCTAAGTTTTCTTGTAGTTGCTCAATTTTAGCTTGGTCGATATAGCGCAACTCTTTAATGGTGCTAAGATGCCCTTGCTGGCGGCGCATTGCATCTAAAGCTTCAACAAACTCTTGCGGTGTTTTCCAGCTATCAGTAAATAGATTATTAAAAATCCGCTGTTGTTCAGTTTGTGCTTTGCTTAAGGCTTGATTCGCTTGCTGACGAATGCTTTCGACTTTTTCAAATTCATCTAACACCAGTTCGGCAGTGGTACAACAAGCGCGGACATCCTCTTCAACTTTTTCGACTTCGGTCGCATTCAACCAATGAAAGGCATCAAATAAACGCTGACCGCTGGCGATTAAATCTTCATAATGCACAAGGCTAATATGAGGGCTGAAAATAGCGCGAACTA
>WTBX01000122.1 GCA_013138855.1 Methylococcaceae bacterium | reverse complement strand
CTTGTCGAATACTTACCCATAAAATGCCAGTCGCTTCAACTGCCCAAGCTCCAGAAGTTGTTGCGCCGCCAACGGCAAAGGGAATTGCTAAGGTTGCAAAAATAACGGAGACGGATAAAAGCGTTTCACTTAAAAAACGTAAATTTTCGCCTAAATTTTTCCAGCACCAACGCGCTAAAATTAAATAAAACGCGCCTGTTACAAAGGCACTGATAGCAACACCATATTCATAATGACTCACAATCGCCGCCTGCATTCCAAAGGCGATAATCGGCGTACCAAAAATCAAGGTACCATCGACATAATCTTTAAAATTAACCGCTCTACGGCTGGCATAAAGAATGGCGATGCCGACATAAAATAAAAAGAATAAAATTAAAAATGGCTCAATAGTGGAAAAATTTTCGGGCTGATAACGACTCGCGCCCCAAAAACTACTGATGGAAAAAGTGAAAGAAAATCCGACTAGGTTTAAAACTTTCCATGCCTTATGCCAAGCAATTGCAAGAATCCCTGCATTTAATAAGGCGTAAAAACTAAATAAGCCGATGTAATTATTCGAGCCAGTTGAGGTAAGTATCGGAGCTAAAAAACCACCGATTACGCCAAATAAAGCTAAGGACAAGGCGTTTTGTTGGATAGCAAGAATGGCAGATAAAACCACGATAATGACTAAAAATCCAAAGGCTATAGGTGCGGGCAGGACTTTGTAAAGGCTGAAACTGGCGAAAATAGTTAAATATAATAAACCAACCCCACCGCCTTGAATTAAAAGTGCATAACTGACACGTTTTTCCCTAAGTTTCCAGCCGATAGACAGTAAGAAAATCGCAAACCCAGAAACTGCTGCAAGGCGTAATTCAATCGGAATAAAGCCTTTGTCGATAGCGAAATTTAATAAAAATGAAACGCCGATAAATAAAATGACAATGCCGACACGCACAAAGGTATTGCCATCGGTGAACCAACTCCAGATAAATTGAAACAGTTTTTCAATCGCAGTAGGCTCAATCTCTTTATAAACAGCTTCGGGTTCAACAAATTCTACTTTAGGTTCTTTTTTCTCAGTTTTTTCTTTCTCTTTTTCCTTATTATCGGAAAACCAAGGATCTTGCTCTGATGTTTCTACTTTCGTTTCCACAACTTGTGGTTTGATAAAACTGACGTGTTCGTCGCTTGTTTCTTGAGGCGGGGGTTCTGCGGCTGTTTGCGGAGGAGGCTCTGTGACTTTATCAACTTTAGTCTTAGTGCTTGCTTGATGTTTAAGTTGATTTAATTCTAGCTGTAAGTCATCAAGCCGCAATTCTAACTTTTTAATTCGTCTAGGGACGCTGATGAAATGCCCAAAGACAAAGCCTACAAAAGCACCCGCTAATGCATAATCTTCATCAACTACCGCGCCTAAAAATGCGCCGATAAGCATAAATATCCACTGCATAGCTAACCTCTTTTGTTGGTAGTTTTAATCACTGATGTTATGCATTATCTAAGTAAAATGTCCACGAAAGGCATGAAAATTAAGACGGAGTCCAATAGCTTTAGCTATTGGCGAGCTTTAAAAAACAATTAAAAACCGATAATTGTAAAACACGCAAGCTTTCGTTATGACTATCTACGCCAATAGCTAAAGCTATTGGACTCCGACGCGACTAAAAGTCGCGGCTCCGCCTGAGTAGTTATAATTTTTCGTGCTTTTCGTGGGCAAAAAATATAAATGGAAAAATAAAGGATGCCTTAATATTCACCATTAAGAAATGTTTCAGCCGAGTTTAAAACAGTTTTCATTGCTTTATTAAAATCAGGAATAAGACGATTAATCTTCTCGTATTGTTGTTCATAATAGGCCGATTCTATCGCTAATGTTAAATTAAATACTTCGGTCATCGCCAAATTTCCTGATGTGCCTTTTAGCTTGTGATTAATTTGTGAAATTTCTTGCCATTGCTGTGCTTCACTTAATTCTAAGAGTTGTTCTGCTGCATCGGTATTATTTTTAATAAAAATTGTTAAGCCTTGTTTGAAAACGGCTATTTTTTTCCATTTTTGCATCGCAAGCTCCATATCTATTCCTTCTAAATAAGGCAGTTCCGTATTTATTGGAACTTGCTTTTCAGGTTTTTTCTGATTAATTAAGCTGCCTACCCCTGCGGGTATAATTTTTTCTATGGTTATAAATAGTTCATTAAAGTCAATAGGTTTTCCTACGGTTGCATCCATACCGACTTTTGCATATTTTTCGCGCTCTTCTTTCATAACGCTAGCGGTCATCGCGATAATGGGAATATATTTTCCTGTATTTTTTTCTAAGTGACGAATTTTTTGTGTCGCTTCAAGGCCATCCATTTCTGGCATATTAATGTCCATTAAAATTAAATCGAATTCATTTTCCTTAAAAGCCGCGACTGCTTGTAGACCATTTTCAGCGACGGTAACGCTATGCTGATGTCCCTCTAATCTAATTTTACAAAGAATAATATTTTCTTCTATATCTTCGGCTAACAATATTTTAAAGGAACGGTTTAAAACAATATCTTGGGAAATATGAGAGAGACCGATTTGTTTTGCAAACTCTATATCATCTCTGGAATCACTAAGCTTTAAATTAGCCGTAAAATGAAAAGCACTACCGTTATTGGGTTCACTTTCTGCCCAAATTTCTCCGCCCATTAAATGAACTAATTGTTTGGATATTGTGGTTCCAAGCCCTGTGCCACCAAAGCGTCTGGAGGTTGAGGAGTCAGCTTGTTTAAAGGGTGCAAAAATTTTCTTAAGATGATTTTCAGACATCCCAATGCCTGTATCAATAATGCTAAAGTGAAGGCATTCTGAATCGCTAGCCTCTGTAACTTGTACCGTTATAGAACCTTGTTCGGTAAACTTAATGGCATTTGCAATTAAATTGGTGAGAACTTGATGCAATCTAAATGAGTCACCGATAAAATTACGGCGCAATTTAGGCGAAATTTTAGACGATAAAGTCAAGCCTTTATCACGCGCACTGGTTTCGATTAGACTCAAGGTTTCGTTTAGCAAATGTTCCAGATTGAATACTTTGTTTTCCAGTGTAAATTTACCGCTTTCTAGTTTACTGACATCAAGAATATTGTTAATTAAACCAAGAAGTCGCTGCCCTGAATTACGAGCGGTTTTTAGATAATAACGCTGTGTTCTGGAACAGTTTTGGTCATCTAATAGTAAATCAACAAAACCGAGGATTGAATTCATAGGAGTGCGTATTTCATGGCTCATATTAGCCAAAAATTCACTTTTTGCATGATTGGCTGATTCTGCCGAGTCTTTTGCTTGTGCGAGTTGTAACTCTATCTTTTTACGTTCAGAAACTTCGCGAGTCAGTTTTCTGTTCCATCGTAAAATAAAACCTATAATAAAAATGACTACGGATAAGAATAAGCTCGTCCATAATATTATGGGTCGCCAGTCAAAGTGATATTCATAAGGGGTAGATAACCAGCGTTGACGAATAGCTTTATGTTCTTCCGCGCTCATCGAATTTAAGACTTTATTAACCATAGAAGCCAATTCTGGCAAGTCTTTACGAATTCCCAGAGCTTGTTTACTATCATTAAAAGGTGCGGGGGCGGGGGCTGAGACTTTTAAATTTACCAGCCCTAGTTTCTCAATCATATAAGTCCCTGCCGCTAAATTACCGATAAAAGCATCAACTTGCCCTGTTGAGAGAGCCTTCAAAGCAGCTTTTATGCTCTCCATTCTGATCGCGGTTATTTCATTACTATTTTTAAAATGAAGGTCTATCACCGTATTTTTTATGATAGCAATGCGCTTATTGCTTAAATTTTCTAGGTTAGCTATAAGCGCGAAATCTTTTCGGGTGAAAATGACAAATGGAAATGAAATATAATTTTTAGAAAGCCACATGATCTGTTCTTGTAATGGCGTTTTAGTAATAATAGGAAGAATATCAACGTTGCCTTTTTGTTGCTTAAAGCCGTCAATAGCATCACTAAAGGTTCCTTCAATAAAATTGATTTCAAAACCCAATGTATTTAAGACGGTAGTAACATAGTCAATGCCAACGCCTATTTTTTTATTATTTTTGTCGAATAAATATTGTGGCCAATTAGATAAATGAACATTAATAATAGGGTGGTTAGCTCGCCAATTTTTCTCTTTTTCTGTGAGGTTTATATCTGCTTTAATAATAGCTCTTTCATTATTTGCCCCCCATTTGCGTCGTAAAATTATTTTTTCTTCTTCTGTAATAGAATCTAGTCCTTTTTGAACAATATCAAGCAATAACGGCCAATCATTACGCACGCCAATATGTAATAAAAAAGACTGGACTGCGTTGCTACTCATATCTATATCGGCAGCTACTTTTAAATCATGCAAAAAATGTTTTTGTTTTAAATAAATAATAACCCCATAAGTACCAAAATAAGCATCAGCACGACCTGAAGTTACCGCTTTTAAACCCGCTAAGGCATCAGGTACAGCGATAAGCTCAATTTGAGGATGTTTATTTTTAAGAAGTTTCTGCACTGAAAAACCATCACCTACAGCAACTTTTTTGTCGTATAGTTCTTCTATGCTATGAACTTGAGGATGACTTTTTTGCGTGACAATGGCATTTTCTAGCGTTACAAAAGGTTTACTAAACAATAAATACTTTTTGCGTTCTTCGTTTAAGGCAATAGGATGAATAATATCAAGCTGTTTGTTTTTAATTAACTCTTGCTGTTGTTTCCAACTGTAACCTTGAATAAAGTTAGCAGAAACACCGAGTCGTTTAGCTAACAACTTAATAATATCTATAGAATAACCTGTGGGCTTGCCATGATCACTGAAACTAAAGGGTGGCCAATTATCCTCGCTGGAAATTTGAAGAACAGGGTGTTCTTTTAACCATGCTTGTTCTTCAAGGGTAAAATGAATTTTAGAGCGGTTGTTTTTTTGTAAACAGGCATAAATAAAAGCACATAAATCTATTTTGTTTTTAGATAAACCAAGACTAATATAAGTTTCTTCTATATGTTGATAGCGTTTAGGGTCAATCTCCCCTAGCGATACCAGCTCGGACAATATCATTTTATCAATCATTTTCGCTTCAAAAGCTAATTTTTCAAGACTTAGCTTAGGATTATATTTTTGATGAATTAATTGATTAATTTCATCAGGATATTTAAGCGCGTATTGCCAGCCTTTCAACGTCGCTTTAATCATTTTTTCAACACGCTGAGGGTGATTTTTTATTTCAGTCTCGGTAGTAAATAAATTATCGCCATAAAAATTCACCCCATAAGTTTGAGGACTGATGGTATTAGTCTCAACACCTTGTTTTTTAAGCGAATAAGGCTCGTTTGAAATATAGCCAGAATAAACATCGACCGCGCCAGAAATAAAGCTGTCACTATTGACGGTTCTTGGAGTTATTTTAATTTTATCCAGACTACCTAACGTATTGATAAACATTGCGACTAACACGGCATCATCATGGTTTTCCTTATCAAACATGATAGTTTTACCCGCCATGTCGTAAGGTGTCATAATGCCAGAGTCTTTTTTAGTGATCAGTACTGCGGGAGAGTGTTGATAGATTTGTTTTAATAAGACGACGGGTTCACCCTGCATTCGGTTTAATAATAAACCGCTATCAGATATACCATATTCAGCATCACCTGCTAAAACGGCTTGAGTCTGATTTTTATTTATATCGCGCTCTATAAGAACAACATCTAAACCTTCATCGGCATAAAAACCTTTTTCCTTAGCGGCGTAATAGCCTGCAAATTGAAATTGATGTAACCATTTTAATTGCAGTCTTACCGTTTCTAATTTTTCGGTGGCATTGGCGACAGGGTTAAAAATAAAAAAACAAATAAATAATAGGTAGACTCTAATAGACTTAGTTGGGCTTGATAATGTCTTTAAATCATAATAAATCATCTGTTTTAACCCGTATTTGGTGATTTATAGTCAATCGCGACAATGTAATAACTGCTTTGCGTGAGGGGCGTTTTAATGACCACTTCATCGTCAATTGTTTTTTTCAACAAAGCACGCGCTAAAGGGGAGTCTAAACTAATATAATTTTTGCCATTATCAAGCTCATCAGCTCCAACGATTCGGTAACACACTTCGCTACCATCTTCTTTCTCCAACGTTACCCACGCCGAAAAAAATACTTGTTGTTGATTATCAGGAGCTTGGCTAACGATGTTGAGCTTAGGTAAGCGTTTTTGTAAAAAATTAATGCGCCAATCTATACTTCGCAACTCTTTTTTACGATAAATATATTCAGCATTTTCCGAACGATCGCCTTCTGCGGCAGCCGCAGCCAAAGCTGCGGTGACATCTTTACGTCTATCCCAAAGCTGTTTTAATTCTTGCTCTAATCGCTGATAGCCTTCGGCAGTAATATAAGGTGAGGATTTAGGTCTAGGAGGTCGCCAGCGTGACATATTGATTTCTCAAATTTAAATAATAATTTTAATTTGATGTTAGCAGATTTAAGCGCATTTTTTCCAGTTAATATATTGTAGGGTAAGCTAAAGAGGTCGTTTTTTGTTTCCATAATAATTAGCCCCCATCATCTATATTCTAGCGTTTAGCTTAGAAAATTTACTCAGCCCCTTGATATAGCGATAAAATGCTCATACTTTGGAACTATGTATTCACTTTACTAATAAATATAAATGAAAACAAAAAATATCGGTTTTATCGGTGGCGGTAACATGGCATCTAGTTTGATTAATGGCTTAATTGCCAGCGGTCATTCACCACAACAAATCTGGGTTTCGGACGTTAATCAAGAAGCCTTACAAAATCTTGCCTCGACCTTAAAGGTTAATATTTCTATCAGCAATGAAGCCGTTATTGATGAAGCGGATGTTGTGGTGTTGGCGGTGAAACCCCAAGTTTTACGCGAAGTTGCTGAAAATGCAGCCGCATCGTTACAGACTAAAAAATCACTCGTTGTTTCCATTGCCGCAGGCATTAATCAACATAGCTTAAGTCAATGGATAGGTGCTGATGCGGCAATTGTTCGCTGTATGCCAAATACCCCCGCGCTCGTATTAACAGGGGCAACTGCATTACATGCAAATTCAAATGTCAGTGTTGAACAAAAAGATTTAGCCGAAAATATTTTACGCGCGGTTGGTATTTCGCTCTGGGTTGAAGATGAAAGCGAACTTGATGCAGTGACTGCGGTATCGGGTAGTGGCCCTGCTTATTATTTTCTATTAATGGAATCAATGGAAAAAGCTGCCATGGAACTGGGCTTAAGCAAAGAAACGGCACGTTTATTAATTCAACAAACCGCGTTAGGTGCGGCTAAAATTGCCTTGGAGTCAGACGAGTCTCCCGAAGAATTACGCAACCGTGTCACTTCACCTAACGGTACAACCCAAAAAGCGATAGAAACTTTTGAAGCGGGAGATTTTAGCAGCTTAGTTTCTAAAGCCTTACATGCCGCCAGAGAACGCTCCATTGAAATGTCTAAAGAGCTAGGAGAATTATAATGAATTCCGCTTATCTGGCTAACCCAGCCATTTTTTTAATTGATACGCTATTCTCACTTTATATATTAGCGGTAGTGTTGCGCTTTTTATTACAATGGGTCGGTGCTGATTTTTATAACCCGATTTCACAATTTTTAGTCAAAATCACCCATCCACCGCTAAAAATTATGCGCCGAGGCATTCCCTCTATTGGAAAAATAGATACCTCTTCGATTGTATTGGCATTTGTATTACAAATCATTAGCGATTTTTCTATTTTTTTATTAAAAGGTGTCATGCTGAGCATTCCTGCATTAATCGTGATTTCGTTCGGGCAATTACTCGGGCTTATTTTTAATATTTTTATTTTTTCGATTTTTATTCTCGCATTATTAAGCTGGTTTAATTCTTCTCAATATCACGCGCTTTATGCCTTACTCTCTAAACTAACACAACCGATTTTAGATAACTGTCGTAAAATTGTGCCAGATTTAGGCGGCATGGATATATCTCCACTGGTTGCCTTAATTGGTTTGCAACTCGCGAAAATGATGTTATTACCTCCCTTGCAACAGCTTGCAGGGTTAATAGGATGAGTTGGTATTTATGGGATGAAGGCGCATTAATTTTAAATTTACATCTACAAGCTAAAGCGAGCAAAGATGAATGGGCTGGCTTACATGGAGATAGGTTAAAATTAAGAATTACCGCACCGCCTGTTGACGGTAAAGCCAATCAACATTTGCTAAGCTTTTTAGCGAGTGAATTTGGAGTATCCAAGGCGGCTTGCCAGCTTATTTCTGGCGAAAGCGGACGACAAAAACGCATTGCCATTAAAATGCCACAATGTTTTCCAAAATTACCAGAAGGGCTTGAGTTTAAAAAAGAATAAATAAACGCACTGTGATTTTGCCGTATTGTTTGTTATCTTAAAAATATAAATTTTAAAAATTTGAGCCAAGATAGAAAAGCTGACAAGTTTTTACAAACTATTTGAATTATACTAAGAGCTGTAAGATTTCAATCACAATGTATCTTTAATAGATATATCAGAAATTAAAATTGTCAGTGCATACTTAAATCAAAATTTACTGACTGCATTTAGATTTTTAAGTTATGTTCATATTTCACGCCTAACCTTTATGAAAATGCCATGAAACAACACGCCTTCCTTTCTAAAAGTATTTTTCTAATCGCTTTAAGTCTTGCCTGTACTCATCAACCCGCTTATGCAAAAAAAATGTATAAATGGGTGGATGAAGATGGCAAAGTCTTTTTTTCTGATAAAATTCCCCCGACTCAAAAACATCTTAAGCGTGAGTCTCTGGATAAAAACGCCCAAGTTATTCAGGTGTTTGATAAGGCTAAAACTAAAGCACAGCTGGATATGGACAAGCGTTTACAAGCATTAAGACGACAGCAAGAAACACTAGTCGCCGCACAAAAACAACATGATAAAGTTCTACGAAGTTCATTTCGAAATTTAGAAGATATGAAGGTTAGTCATGCCGCAAAACTAAGGTCTTTTGATGACCATAAAAAAGCATTGGAAGAAAAAAAGTTAAACTTGGAAAAGGAACTTGCTGCATTGCAAAAAAAAGCAGCGGATGCAGATATTAATAATAAAGCAGTTTCTGAAGAGACTTTAAAAAACATTGAAGACACTCAAAAAAATATAGAGCAAGTTAAGTTAGATATAGAATTAGAAATTGAAAAAAAGAAAAAGACTGAGAAAAAATTTGCAGTAGACAGAACGCGCTACACATTTATAACAAAGACTGTAGATACTAATTTGCCTGAAGAGGTTGAAGCTGTTGATGAAATAGAGACTGCTGTTAATCAATTAGGATTGTTTAGCTGTGAAAGTGAAGCGCAATGCGTAAAAGCTTGGAATGTTGCACGCAGATTTGTCGAAATGAACTCAACAACCAGCATTAGTATAGATACTGATAAATTAATCATGACCGAAGATCCACGCTCAGTGACTGATTTAAGTTTATCGGTTTCTAAAATGGCTGCGAAAAACAAAAATATGCAAATATTTTTAGATATTCGTTGTCGCGATACGGTAAAAGGGCAGGCTTTATGTGAGCATAGTAAAGCCGAAAGCCTTAGAGCTGGATTTAGTGATTTTATTAAAGCAGCATTGGGGCTAGAAACCGACAAACAGAAGCAAGCAAAAGTTGATGCTGCTAAAGCGGTTAAAGAAAAAATTGCCGCTGATGAAGCGGCAAAAGCGAAAGCTGAGAAAGAGAAA
>WTBX01000408.1 GCA_013138855.1 Methylococcaceae bacterium | reverse complement strand
AACTATAAGTGTGGGGACTGGCAGCAAACCAAAGGGCTTAGCCCTTCAGTTTGCCGCCAGTCTTTTAATCGTACAAATCGAATTTTATAGCTTACTTAGAATTAGTGGTACTAGCAACTTAAAACGGGACAAAATGAAAGCGCGAGACCTCCTAGGTTTTTAAAACCTTGGAGGTCTGATTTCTCAATGTTCCGCCTTAAATTGGTAGCCCAACTTAAGGTGGGGTGTTTTCAGAGAATATTTTTAAACCATGACGCTATTGAAGATAAGACTTTAAGTTGGAAGGCATAACTATTCTGACATTTCATAAACCATTAAGACGGTTAAGTTTTTGCTTTTCATATAGCCGACGGCTATGTTAAGTGAAAAAACTTGTTTTTCACTCCTTTGTGTTACATCAGTTAGGTGCTTTAATAATTTCTTCCCTACCCCGTATGTTAACGACAACATATTGCAAATCAATCGTCGCGGTTTTTGAAACAAGCCCTCTGTCATTTTCCGCCACCAATCCTACATTAAATGAATACGACGGTAGATTGTGTAATTTCAATTCACCGCGTCCATTACTCAATGTAGAGACTTTAGCGATATATTCTGCTGGCATAACCCGACCATTCATCAATACTCTTAAGTTTTTAATAATGGAATGGCTAGCATTGCTAATTTGATAATGTAATGTCAGATTATCTTTGTTGAAGTAATTTTTATTATTTAATGGAATTATATCTATTTTAGGGGGACTATTTTCAGTAATATTGGCTTGAAAACTGCCTTGTTGACGTTTGCGGTTAGCTAAGATAATCGCTTGATTTACATCAAGTTGTGGTAACACTTTAGCGATAATATCAGGACGATAAAATTGAGAACCAAATTGCCCAATTTCAAAAAAATCTGCCGCCTGATTTTGACCGCGATTAATATGCCAGCCTAATAATGACTCACCACCGACAGAGGCGGTGTAATGACCTTTCGGTGTCCATAATACCCAGCGTTTATCTTTAGGGTGTACAAATAAAGCTAATAACTCTTCGCCATCTTGCAAGCGATACCAACGCAGTGTTCCATCTCCAAGGGCAGCAACCGCAACTTTATTATTAGCCGCAATATTTACCCCCCAAGCGGTGCTAGGAATAGCTTTTCGCCATAATCTTTTGCGCTTTTTATCAAAATACTGCAAATACCATGATGTCCCTAACAAAAAATGTTCGTCATCATGACTCACCGCTAAAGAGCGTGAGATTTCATAGGCTTTTAACTTAAAAGGTTCTTCATTAAAGCTCGGCTTATACTGATTTCTCCAATTTTCAATTTTAAAAGCAGATGCCTTCATCAAAGGCGGTTTTAGATTTATATCAGGAAAAGGCGCGGATAAGCGCAAATATGCTATATCAAAACTCATCGCTTGCTTGCCACCATATTCAACCCCAAAAACAAGCTGGCTAGCATCCCCTAAAAGGGTAAACTCACCTTGATAAATTTTACGAAAATCAGCAATTTCCTGCTGTCGCTGTAGAACTTTATTTTCTACGCTATGACGTGAAGTACCATTTTGATTCAGCCATGTCCAGATAGGGTCGCTCGCAGTGACCAATAAAGAGCCATCATTGATACCATGTAAACTCTGGATAATCGTTTTTACGTCCGCCCGCCAAATATGATGTTTCCCTCTGCCTTCCGTTTCCCAAACGACAACCGCATTTTTACCTGAACCCTCTTCATAAGAGCCTGCTGCAAATAAGCGATTACCATCAACTGACCACGCAATAGCATTTAAACGACCATTAGTAATTTCGCTCGTATCAGGACGATAACTTAATGATAAATCACTTGTGGAGAGAACATAAATATCCGTTGAATCAACCACGCTCACCGCGATTTTATCCCCCTGTGGCGAAAAAACAACGCTAAAAGGTTTCTTATTATCTGGGAGCATTTCTTTGACTAGCAACCTAGAATTTTTACCATAGAGACGTAGATAACCATCATAAGAGCTGGTTATTAATAGACCCTCTTTTGAAAAATCCGCCCACGCACTTTGGCTGCCATAATCACGGTCTGAAAAAATATTATGATAATTCTTAGTATCATAAACACGAACACCATTCGCCCCGCCTAGCGCGGCAACTAACGATTGCCCATCATTGGAATAATCCAAATATTTAACGACATTAGGCAATCCTGTCAGATATTTAATGACTCTTCCTGTACGGCGTTCAAAAATATAAATAGATCTATTTTTTATCGCCCCTGTTTTACCCGCGACAGCAACCGTTTCGCCATCAGGCGACATTGCCACCGCATAGAGATGCCCTTCATTTCCTAAGCCTATCGGTACGCGTAGAACCTGTAATAATTCTCCAGATTTCAAAGACCAGACTCGTGCGGTTTTATCATGCGAAACCGTCACCAGATAACGTTGCTGAGCATCTATTGCACTACGATTAATTTGTGCGGTGTGCATTTTAGTATTTAAACGCAACAGCGGGACATTGATATTAAGCGGTTTGCTCAATTGTTTTTTAAGTGGCGGATTAGCCGTTTTTAACGGTTTAGGTGTGCCACAAGCCCATAAGAATAAACATCCTAAACACAACAATAAACGACAAAACATATCCGACTCCCATCAACACCGTTGAACCAGCTAAAATACTGAAATAAGGACTGGTAGTCCTTCCGTGGAATATGAAAATAAAAAAAGGACTACCAGTCCTGATACTAAATTTAATCGTTCTCGCGCTCTACGTGGGTAAACTTTTTAGGGATAGCAAGGTTTGATGCGCTATTTTTTGTCTAATTTAAAACAACAAATAGAACCTTCTTTAGCAAGACATTCTTCTAACTCTATCTCAGAGTTTAATAAGTGGCTAATCAAAGCTAAATCAAATTGACAAATTTCTTGATGTTTTTGCGCTATATCATGATACACACAATTACGCGCTT
>WTBX01000194.1 GCA_013138855.1 Methylococcaceae bacterium | reverse complement strand
CCAATTCAACAGTTGGTACGTGCCGCCATGCCTGGTATTGATGTACATGCTTTACCTGTCGCGACTAGACAAATCCCTTACCATGCGGGTTTTTCTTATTTTGAGTTAAACAAACAAAGCGAATTATGGCAGCAGATGAAAAAATCAGGCGGTTTTGCTATTCACACGGCTGGCAATTTTCCAGGCTTAGAATTAGAATTTTGGGCGATTAAAAATGGGTAAAATAAAGTGAATAAAAACGACCCTTTCGGTAATTATTTAGATGAAGACAAGACGGTTTTAAAACCGTCTCCTAGAGGGCGAACGCAAGCCTCAGCAGACGTTGCTCCCGCAATTGATATGCCTATCTCCAGCATTAATCTGGATGAGCATCTTAATTTAAGTGCTGAGAAAAATCCGCTATTTTCCAGCGCGTTAACCTTATTTGCCTTAGTAACTCAACTACGACAATCACTTTCTCATCAAGATGTTCCCGCACTGAGGGAACAGCTTATCAGTGAAGTCAAAAAATTTGAAAGCAAAGCCATCGCACTACAGTGTCCGTTAGAGCAAGTGCAAACTGCTCGCTACGCCTTATGTTCACTTGTTGATGAGGTCATCTTAAATACTCCGTGGGGCTGTAATAGTATTTGGACGACCGAAAGCCTGTTAGTTAGTTTCCATAAAGAGTCGTGGGGCGGTGAAAAGTTTTTTAAAATTTTAAAAAATATCATCAATCAGCCCGAAATTTATTTTAATCTGTTAGAGCTGTTTTATTATTGCCTTAGTTTAGGTTTTGAAGGTAAATATAAAATCCAAGAGCGAGGCTTGTCTGAGTTGCAAGAAATTCGCGAGAATTTATATCACATTTTAAAAGGGCAGCGCGGCGAGTTAGAAGGCAGCTTATCACTACAATGGCGCGGGGTTGGCGACAAACGTAACTTACTGGCTCGTTATGTGCCGTTATGGGTAATTGCTGCGGTTGCCGCTTTAATCATTATGCTGATATTCTTAGGTTTTTTGTACAAGGTTAACGAAACGTCCACCCCGATTATCAGCCAGACCTTCCAAATAAAAGACGATCTCGATAAACCTACGGTTGTCCCTGTAAAAGCAGCCCCGACTCGTAGTTATGTTGATGAGTTTAGGGTTTTTCTCGCGACGGAAATTAACAAAAAACAAGTCACCGTCGATGGCGAAAATGGCAAAACAGTGGTCAGAGTTATTGCCAAAAACTTTTTCGGTTCAGGCGGTGATCGCATACAGCGTAAATATAACGGCTTACTGAAAAAAATTTCCAAAGCATTAACCACGGTTAACGAGCCAGTTTTAATTGTTGGACATACCGACAATGACCCTATTTTTACCGCACGCTTTCCCTCAAATTGGGATTTATCTAATGCCAGAGCCAAAACCGTCGCCGATTTTATTAATAAACAAAATCGCAGCACGGGTAAATCTGTGACTTACGAGGGACGCGCTGATACTCAAAGCCTAGTCCCTAACGATAGTGCTGCTAATAAAGCATTAAACCGCCGTATAGAAATTATTTTTTAAGGATTTAAGCGTGAAAGCCATTATCAATTTTTTTAAAAAACAATGGGTCATTCAGCTTATTGGAATCATCGCGCTAAGCTTAATTATCTGGTTCTTAGCCCCTTATGTCACCATTAAAGATAAAGAGCCGCCTTTAGAAAGCGAAACATCGCGTTTGATTGCCATTATCGCGATAATGTTTTTATGGGGTTTGAATATTTTACGCCTGCAATCCAAAGCCGCGAGAGCGAATCAGGAGATGGGTAATGATTTAGCGGCGAATTCAAAAGAACCTGAGGCTGAAGAAAGTGGTGAAACCGAGGGGAATGAAGAAGTTAACATCCTCAGTCAAAATTTTAATTATGCCTTAGAAACCTTAAAAAATTCCAGCAAAAGCAAACGCGGTAAACAATATCTTTATGAGTTGCCGTGGTATGTGATTATTGGCCCTTCGGGGTCGGGGAAAACCACCGCATTATTAAATTCAGGGCTGGAATTTCCGCTAGCCGACCGTTTTGGTCAAAGCTCCATTCAAGGCGTAGGCGGGACACGTAATTGTGACTGGTGGTTTACCGAACAAGCGGTTTTTTTAGATACCGCAGGCAATTACACCACTCAAGACAGTCATCAAACCGTTGATAAAGCCGCATGGCATGGTTTCTTAGATTTATTAAAAAAGCACCGCCCACGTCGTCCTGTTAATGGCATTTTAGTCACCATGAGTCTATCTGACTTAATGAAAATGACCGAAGTGGAACGCAGTTTACACGCCAAAGCGATTCGCCAGCGAGTACACGAATTATATGAACAATTTGGCGTGCGTTTCCCCGTGTATATGTTATTGACTAAAGCTGACATCATTGCAGGCTTTAATGATTTTTTTGCCGATTTAAGCCGCGAAGAACGCGCTCAAGTTTGGGGGATTACTTTTCCCGAAGAAGAGGATAAAGCGGTTAATCAAAGTGATGTCACTTTGCGTATCCCTAAAGATTTTGATGATTTATTGGC
>WTBX01000061.1 GCA_013138855.1 Methylococcaceae bacterium | reverse complement strand
AGGAATATATTAACGCTTTCCTAATGTTGTGGCGATAGTTAGCTTCTAAACTTAACCGCATTTAGCTCATGTTTTTTTAATTTGGCATACACAGCGCGGGGAGTGATTTCCATATTAGCGGCAATTTGTTTCACATCGCCCTGATAATGTTGCAAAGCGTTCTCTAAAAAAGTTTTTTCAACTTCATTTACCGCACGTTCCTTAATATGTTTCCAATTATCACTTTGCGCAACAGGGTGACTGGCTTCTAAGTCCAATGCAGTGATTTCGTTCCCCTGTGCAAATAATAAGTTGCGTTCCAGTGTATTTTCTAATTCCCGAACATTACCTGGCCAATGGTAGCCGCGTATAGCTTGCATGACATCTCGACTGACAGATTCAACATTTTTATTATATTTTTTATTCAATCGTTGCAAAATCAATTGCACTAAATAAGGCAGGTCTTCGGGGCGATTAACCAACGGTGGAATGATTAATTTAACGACATTGATACGATAATATAAATCATGACGAAAATCGCCTTGCTTCACAATGCTTTCTAAATTTTGATTGGTTGCCGAGATAATACGTAAATCCACCACAAGCGTCTGTTTTCCACCCACTCGCTCTAACTCCCCTTCTTGTATGACACGCAATAAACGTGTTTGTGCTGCGGGCGATAAAGAATCTACTTCATCTAAAAATAAAGTTCCGCCTTCTGCACGTTCAAAATAACCTTGATGATCTTCTATCGCCCCTGTAAACGCGCCTTTTTCATGCCCGAATAACGCGCTCTCTATTAAACTTTCAGGAATTGCACCGCAATTAATGGGAATAAAAGGTTTGTGGCAACGTTCGCTCATCGCATGAATGGCTCTCGCGATTAACTCCTTGCCAACCCCTGTTTGCCCTTCAATTAAAACGGTTGCTTGTGTGGGTGCAATCACTTCAATGGATTTTAAAACTCTTTGCATCGCGGGTGATTTAGCAATAATCGCGGGGGGTTGATGTTTTTTAATAGGCTTGGCTTGTTTACGCCAGATTTGTTGCATAGAGGCTTCAATCTTAGAATGCAGAGCATCTATATCCTGCTTTGCTTTAATGGGCGTAGTATCTGTATATTCAATACCCGACTGATTTTTCGCTATTTCAGGGTTAGTGTAAATATTCACTTCGCAACAACCATCATTCCGCGCAATGCTTTTTTTAATTTCAACTTTCGCATAAGCAAAATTACGTGCAGCAATGCCGCCAAATACGCTGGAGGTCATGCCACAAAGTTCAGGGAATTGATTAACTCTATCACCAAAAGGACAGCTAGAATTCGTTACGCTAATCACATCCTGATCGCAGGAACTTAGCGAAAAATTACCACCAATATTATTTTTCAGCCCTAAAATTAATTCGATATAACTTTCTCTATCAAGTTGTTGATGTTTACCACTTTGATTACGATAAGTTTCTTCAAAAAAACAGCCCGCAGTACGAGCAATATGTTCGATGAGTTGCTCACAATGTTTTTGTCCTTGCTGCTCGCTAGCGTGCATTAACTCCAAAACAAAAGTTTGTAAAAAAAATATCGGGCTTAAATCAGATAAGGTAGGTTGAGTCATGGCGTTTGTGAAGTTTAATTTCTCAAAGTGAAGTATAACTTCTTTTTATCGAGAAGACAAAAATATAAGTTATTGTATCTAAAGTGTTTTTTTATTATATTTCTTTGGCATGGCTGTTGCTCTGTAATAGTAAATAAACTTAAGTATTTTTCATTCGCTGATTTTTTACAACCACAGGAAAAGACCATGAGTAATGATAAACCCCCTTTAGACCCGCATCCTTTAAGTGAATATGTCGCGTGGGCGGGAAATCGTAATCGTGAGCCATTATTGGGGGTATTAAAAGAAAAATTACCTAAAGATAATGGGCAGATTTTAGAACTTGCTAGCGGCAGTGGAATGCATATTAACTATTTTGCTCCGCACTTTGAACACTTGCATTTTCATCCTACCGACAAGGATAAAGACGTTTTTGATAATATTAAAAAACTCTCCATCGAACATGGTAACGATAATATTGCCGATCCTACGCATCTGGATTTAACCGATCCTGATACATGGTTTAATGCCGCTGATAGAGAAGCCAATACTTTTGCGGTAATATTTTGTATTAATATTTTTCAGGTCGCGCCTATTTCAATTGCAGATGGCATGATGGAATGTGCGTCTAAGCTTTTGACTAATGACGGTTTTTTGTTAATTTATGGTCCTTTTCAAATTGGGGGAACATTTAGCACTGAATCTAATCAAGACTTTCATAATACCCTCTCTTCGGCAGGCGTTTCTGAGTGGGGATTAAAAGATATTACCGATTTACAAGCTGCTGCTGAAAAACACGGTTTGGAATTAAATGAAAAAATTGATATGCCTGCGAATAATTTTTCGCTAGTTTTTACCCGAAAATGATGTCTAGGAATGAGGGTTTAATAACTTTCAAAACTATAACTTTATAAACCATGAAGGCCATGAAGTATTAATAGTTTATCTTCATGCGCTTCATAGTGAAAATATATTTTAAGTTTCGGAGGTTATTGTGTTTCATTTCTCATGTAAGGCGGTTTTTCCGCGACTTTTTAAAATCAAAAATAAATAACCACTGAGGAGAAGGTCATGAGTCAAGTATTAAACGAAGTCTTATTAGCTAATCGTAATTATGCAGCCGATTTTGATAAAGGCGATTTAGCAATGCCACCCGCGCGGCATTTTGCAATTTTAACCTGTATGGATGCGCGGTTAGATCCTGCTAAATATGCGGGCTTGTCAGAAGGTGATGCTCACGTCATTCGTAATGCAGGGGGGCGAGCCAGTGATGATGCGATTCGCTCCTTGGTAATCTCTTATAAATTATTAGGAACTAGCGAATGGTTTGTGGTTCATCATACTGATTGTGGTATGGAAACCTTTACTGATGACATCATGCGTGATTTGTTAGGTAGCAGTTTAAAAACCTCTTCTGTCGATGCCAGCGGCTGGCATGATTGCTGTGAAAGCGGTGGTTCTGCGGAAGGTAAATATGTCGATTGGCTGACGATTAAAGATCAAGCTGAAAGTGTGACCGAAGATGTGATTCGTATTAGGTCGCATCCTTTAGTCCCTGCTGATATTCCTGTTTATGGTTATATTTACGATGTTAAATCAGGTCAACTGATTGAAGTCCCTACTGCAACAGAAGCTGGAAAAGCCAGCTAATGGAGGAAAAATGCTTAGCCGTTATCATTGGGGTTGGGCCCGAACGTGGTCTGGGCGGTACACTCGCCGAGTTCTTTTCAGCACAGGGCTTGCACGTCATTATTGCAGGCCGCTCAGAAGAGAAACTTAAAAAAATTGCTTCGCGTATTGAATCTAAAAATGGCACGGTGACAACGGTAGTTGCTGATGCCACCGTTGAACATGATGTTGAACATCTATTTGATGTCGTTCAACTTGAAGGCGGTAACGTGGAAATTGCTGTTTACAATGTAGACAGCAATATTCCAGCACCCTTATTAGAGACCGAAGCTGAAACCTTTAGCAAACTATGGCAACAAAATTGTTTTGGTGCATTTTTATTTGCCAAGGCCGCGCTTGATTCTATGTTGATGAATCAACGTGGCACACTTATTTTTACAGGAGCAACCGCTTCATTAAGAGCAAAGCCCCCTTTTACTGCGTTTGCTTCGGCTAAATTTGCGTTACGTGCTTTGGCACAAGGGCTGGCGCGTGAATTTTCACCACAAGGAATTCATGTGCTTCATGCCATTATTGATGGCGTGATAGATGGCGATAGAGCCGCAGAGCAATTTCCTGATTATATTGAAGCGAAAGGTAAAGACGGATTATTGCAGTTAGAGGAAATTGCAAAAACCTATTGGGCGATGCATCAACAGCATCCGAGTGCGTGGACGCATGAAATTGATCTTAGACCTTTTAAAGAGGATTTTTGAATTATTAATTGTTAATTGATAATTGTTAGAAGGAAAATATGATGGCAGATAACTGGGTTTTAAAAGGCAGTTATTTTGAAAGTTGTAATTGTGAAACGGCTTGTCCTTGTGTTTGGTTTAAAGAACCGACTGAGGGGGGATTGTAAATTATTGGTGGCTTGGCATATTGAGTCAGGGTATTTAAACGACGTTACTCTTAATGGTCTAAATGTCGCTTTAGCGTGTTACGCACCTGAGCATATGAAAAATGGAAACTGGCAAGCGGCTTTATATATTGATGATAAGGCTGATGATACTCAATTTAATGCGATTACCGAAATTTTTAGCGGTTAAAAAGGCGGGCATTTAGCTTGGTTTAAATATGCGGTGGAGCCGCGACTTTAGTCGCGGAAAGCGTTAATAACTCGCTTCACTTACTAAAAAACGTTTTCTCATTGCAGGTGTTCCGCGACTAAAAGATAGCGGTTCCGAGAATGGCTAGTACCATCTTCTCAAAGTAATCTATAAAATAATTTCACGCAGACTGGCGGCTACCTGAAAGACGTAGTCTTTTGGGTAGCCGCCAGTCCCCGCTTAAATATATAACGATAAGCGTGGGGGCTGGCAGCAAACTAAAGGGCTTCGCCCTTCAGCTTGCCGCCAGTCTTTTAATCGTACAACTTGAAAACCCCCTCAACTATTCGGTAGCTTCTTCAGAAAAGCATCCAAAAAATAAATTAGCCGAAAGCAAGAAAAATCCCGCCAATAACCCTAACACTCCAACATAGGTTAAAAACTCAGTTAGTAAATGATGATGGGCAGCATCTCTACCTATAGACGGCGCGAGAAGATACATCGTTAACCAAGCCAAAGGATACAAGCCCCCTAAACCGATTAAAATACTACACCATGATTTTAATTTACTGGTTAACGATGAAAACATCGTCAACAACACTAAACCGATAGAAAATGCAGCGAGGCCTATTGCATGAAAATGCGCTCGTTGACCATAACGCCAGATTTTAGACTGACTTTTTTCATCATGCAGCTGTGGATTATTTTTTATACCCGTTGCAACATAAGCCTTAAAGCTATTTTCTTTAACACCAAAACCTACACCTAAACTTATGCCGAATAATAAGTTCAGCATAACTAAAAATAATCCGACTCTAATAGTCTTGATTTTATCGTGCATTATTTTTTCCTTTAGATATTCTCGACTTGCCAAAACTCCTGTTCGCCTTTGTCTCTCATCCACATAATATTTAAGCTTTTGAAAGAAACTTAAGAATTATAGAGAGAAGGTATTACAATAATATGTCAAATCCGTAAATATTATTAATGATTAATTGTCCAATATTTGTATATCATTAATAATAAAGGCTAAAATTTTATTGTAGTACGCAGGTAAGAAGTATGTATGAATTTATTTTTGCGAGCAAAGCATTTACCCCCCATGGTATTTGTTTGTTATGGGAGCCAGTATTGCTATGGCTATTTGTGGTATCCGACTCGATTATCGCAATATCCTATTTTTCCATTCCCATCGCCTTAGCCTATTTTGTTTCTCAGCGTAAAGATCTGGAATATAAATGGGTGTTTGTACTTTTTAGTCTATTTATTTTTGCGTGTGGTGCGACTCACATCATGTCTATCATCACTATCTGGAAGCCCCTTTATGCCCTGACAGGTATTATTAAAGGCATTACCGCATTCATTTCTGTGATAACCGCCATATTATTATGGCCGTTAATTCCTAAGGTATTGTTACTTCCTAGCCCTGCTCATTTAATGCAAATTAATAAAGAGCTGGAGGAAGAGATTAATCTTCATAAACATACAAAACAAGCCTTACATGATCTTAATACTAATCTTGATAATGAAGTTGACTTAAGACTTGTTGAATTACAGCAGCTTAATGAGACTTTAAGCAATGAAAAAGAAAAATATAAAGTACTGTTAAATACGGTGGCGGATGGCATTTATGGAGTAGATCTTGAAGGCAAAACCATTTTTATTAATCCAGCAGCTTGCCAGATATTTAATATTACAGAAAAGGAAATCATTGGTAAATCTATTGATACTACCATCAATGCTTGCCCAAATATGAACTTGCTTCCTGATACAAAAAAATACGCGCGTGAAAACAAGTTTGGCAAAAATATGAGTAATGCCTACAAGCAGGCACTGAGTAATCAAGAAGCGGTGTTATGTTTAAATAATAAATGTTTTCCCGTAGAATTTTCCAGTGCGCCGTTTAAACATAATGACGAAGTTGTCGGTTATGTCGTTACCTTTAGAGATATTTCTGCGTATAAAAATGCACAAAGCCAATTAATCCTTTCAAAAAATATCGCAGAAGAGGCACAAAAACAAGCGGAAATTGCTAATCAAGCAAAAACACATTTTTTATCCCGCATGAGTCATGAATTAAGAACCCCTATGAATGCAATTTTAGGTTTTTCTCAATTATTGGACGAAGAAGATTTAACCGAAGACCAACATGATGACGTTACCGAAATACTCGCCGCAGGTAAGCATTTATTAGAGTTAATTAATGAAGTTTTAGAACTCGCCAAAATTGAATCGGGTAAATATGAAGTCAAAAAAGAAAAACTAGCGTTAATACCGATTATTGAATCTAGCTTGTCTTTAGTCAAACCGATTGCTGACAAAAATAACATCCGCATTATTAATGAAATAGACCTTGAACATGAGCTTAATATCATCGCGGATGAGACGCGCCTTAAGCAAGTTTTAGTGAACCTCTTATCAAATGCGATTAAATATAACCGTCCAGAAGGTTTAGTTACGCTTTCTTGTCAACATCAAGGTGAAAAGCTATTAAGAATTAAAATCACTGATACGGGTAACGGCATGACAAAAAAAGAATTAACGCAATTATTTCAACCTTTTGAACGGCTTAATGCCGATGCGAGCAATATAGAAGGAACAGGGATAGGCTTAGTGATTACCAAACATTTAGTTGAGTTAATGGCAGGCAACATAGGTGTAAGTAGTAACAAAGGTGAAGGTAGTTGTTTTTGGATCGACTTAATACGGAGTGATGAATAAATTGAAATTAAAATATCCACCGTTAGTATCACTCTTAAATATATTCGCTAGGTTTAAGCAGGATCTTTGCCCAATATTAGGTTGTGAACAAGTTTCCAAAATAGTTCTGGCCTTAAAATTACATACGCTAAGTTTTAGATTGTTATTATCAGCAGGGTTGGTGCTGGCGGCCTTTTTTATCTTGGCATTATTTGTTTTGGAGCGTGGTTTTCGTAACAGTGCCGAGCAGACTTTAAAAGAGAAGTTACAGATTCAAGTTTACGCATTGTTATCAGTTGCTGAGGTGACAAAATCAGGACGATTGAGTATGCCACAAGAATTACAGGAATCACGCTTTTCAAATCCTAGCTCTGGTTTATATGCGGTGATACGACGTGCTAATAAACGATTAGTGTGGCGGTCGCGTTCAGCCGTTGCTGTAGAAGTGATGCCTTCGGCTAAGTTTTCTGCGGGGACGGCAATTTTTTTAGAAGATAAACAGCAACGCTTTGTCTTACATTACGGTTTTATTTGGGATCACGAACGGGGTGGAAGACCAAAAAAATATGTGATTTCAATCGCAGAAGATGGACATTTTGTGAGCCATCAAATTGATAGGTTTAGGTCAACCTTAAGAATCTGGTTTTTTTCGGTAGGTTTGGTTTTAGTGTTGATTCAGTTTGTGGTATTGCGTTGGAGCTTAAAGCCTCTGAGAAGTATAGGGCGAGATTTAGCGGCGATAGAAGCGGGTAAAAAAAGCCGTTTAGATGGTGATTATCCCGAAGAATTATTAGGTTTGACGAAAAACTTAAACGCTTTAATTAGCAGTGAACGAGCGCATTTAGATCGTTATCGTAATACCTTGGCAGATTTATCGCATAGCTTAAAAACGCCGCTGGCAATTTTACGCAGTAGTTTGGCGAGTATTACCGTTCCGCGAAAAACCATGCAAACGCAGATTTCCAGAATGGATGCGATTATTGAATATCAATTACAAAAAGCGGCCGCTAAAGGCAAAGGACGAAAAAAATTAACGGGTGCGATTAATACCCATACCATTATTAAAAAAATAATTACTTCGCTGAAAAAAGTTTATTTTGAAAAACAAATATATTTCGAGCTAGAAATTAGTGGTTCACAACAGGTTTATTGTGAAGAAGGTGATATGTATGAAATTGCAGGGAATTTACTTGATAATGCCGCAAAATGGTGCAATAGACGTATAAAAGTTCAATTGATCGCTTTGAATAAAGCCAGCAATCCTGATTATTCATTTTTATTAGAAATTGAAGATGACGGCGATGGAATTGCAGCGGATAAACTTTCTGATATTTTGAAACGAGGTGTAAGAGCCGATGAAAATATTGATGGACATGGTATTGGTATGGCGGTTGTTTATGAACTGGTAGATCTCTTAGGGGGCAAGTTATTAGGGGGAAGCAGTGAAGAATTAGGGGGGATGAAATGGCAAGTTTATTTTCCTTAATGGATTGGGTATCTTTCAGGTTTTGGTTTATATTTTTGTCCATGAAAATCACTAAAAAAATTTCTTTGAAAATTAAATATTTTCGACTTTTCAATATTTCTCATGAAAAGCAAAAGCAGGACCGGCAGTCCTTCCACAGAATATGTAAATGGCTAGAGGACTGCCCGTCCTTTTTTCATCACCCGCCCTTAAATGCAAGTCATTAAATTAGGCGGCAGTCTGGAAAAATCTAAGCAATTAGTCGATTGCCTAAATTATATCGCCAATAATATTAAGGGCAGGGTGGTTATTGTTGCAGGCGGTGGATTGTTTGCCGATGGCGTGCGCCTTGCTCAACAACAGTGGCAATTTAATGATGTTATCGCGCATGAAATGGCGATTTTAGCAATGCAACAAATGGCATTATTATTTAATGGAATTCGTCCTGATTTTAAACGAGTGAATTTAATTAGCGAGATATGCTCAGGTACTCAATCGCCACGTATTATTATCTGGTCGCCCGAGATAGCGGAATTAAATCAAGCAGCTATTAAAGCAAGTTGGGACATTACCTCCGATAGTCTTGCGGCATGGTTAGCCGCGCAATTACAGGCGAGTCAATTAACCTTGGTTAAAGCGGCCGATTTTTCTCAAGGCAATATTGCACAGTTAACAGAACAAGGTATTATTGATAATGCGTTTTCAAAATTTATCGAAAATGCTGGTTTTAAAACTTTAATTATCAGTGCCGACAAGTTCCATGAGTAATCATTTTTATAATATGCAAATAATTGATGCAATCACCGCGTTTATTAGCAAACGCCTGCGTGGTGTTTACTACCAGTCCAAAGAATCACTGGGTTATCATAAGCGTGATTTGGTCGTCGCCCATGTAGAAAAAGCCTGTCATAGTTTAGAAGAAAGCCGTGACCAGTTTTCTGACGCGCTGGATAAATTTAAAACCATCATTAGCATGGATGAAACTTTATTAGAGCAACGCTATAAATTATTAAAGCGTCAATATGAGTTTTGCCAGCATAAAGCCGATGATGTGAGCCATAGAATTAAAGCGATAGAAGAGGTTAGCGCAGCATTATTTGACGAATGGGATGATGAGTTAAAGCAATATAATAACCGTGCTTTACGTTCTCGCAGTCGAGCGCAATTAAAAAGCTCTCGGAAGCATTATAGTAAATTGCTTAAAAATTTAGGGAAGGCGGAATCAAAAATGAAGCCTGTTTTAGGAGCTTTTCACGATCAGGTTTTATTTTTAAAACATAATCTCAATGCACAAGCGATTGCTGCTTTACAGGATGAAATTGTGGTGATTAGTATTGATATATCATTATTGATTGAAATTATGGAAGATACGATTCGTGAAGCAAATCAATTTGTTTCGGTATTGATTGAACACAAGAGTTCTTAAATAGGTGTCGGAACCGCGATCTTTAGTCGCGGAAAACCAGCAATGAGAAGATGTTTTTTTAAATCAAGTATTTTTAAAGGATTAGGAGAATAATATGGCTATTAAAATCACATTAGCAAAGAAACCTGAAGAATTTGACGCACTTTTTGAATTGCGTTATCAGTTACTGTCTAAATCAGTAGATAAGGCGCAATCAACCGAAGAGTTATTACAATTAACTAATTGTTATATAAATGATGAAGGGCGTAGTTTAAACCGTTTTGATGGCTATCCGACCACTTCACACCTGATTGTAAAAGATGGTAATAAAGTAGTAGGGGGCTTACGTCTTTGTATAGATTCTAAGGTGGGCGTTCCCGCAGATTTGGTTTATAGCTTTCGTGATAAATTGCCAGAGTCTTCACAATTAGTTAGCTGCGATATGTATTGTGTTAGCAAAAACTATCATAATCCTAGAATTGCCCAAGGGTTGATTTTAATGGCAAGTTATATTGCTATTTCACAAAAAGCCTCGCAAATTATTGCCCCCATTAATCCTGCGATTGCACAGTTAATGAAAAAAATTGGCTGTCGAATCGTCGATAAAGAAATGCAAGACCCTGCAACAGGGCTAGACTTTGTACCAGTTATTTTAGATATGACAGGAATAGAAGATTTTTTTATCCGTTTTGTTAATGCGAATAAATTACATGATTTTTTAGGGGCTTTTGAGTGTGTTTTTTACGAAGAGGGCGACTATATCATTAGAGCGGGCGAAAAAGGTGATTGTGTTTATGTGATGGTAGACGGTGAAGCTAATGTTATGCACGCTAAAAAATTCAGACTAGTCAATACATTAAGAGCGGGTAACGTCTTTGGTGAAATTGCCTTATTAACAGATGAAGGCATACGCACGGCAAATGTCGTCACCACCAAGCCTGTCAGAGTCATGAGATTAGATAAAGAAACATTTATGGAATATTTAGTCAAGAATCCTGAAAAAGCGATGGAATTTATGACAAAAATCAATCAACCGACAAAAGCAGTGGCTAATTAAATGGGCTTCGTAACTACTCAGGGTATGCGGAAGCGCGACTTTTAGTCGCGCACGAGACCTAAAAGCATTTTTAAAATCTATAAATTTAGATAAATTAAAATAAGCTCCTTTTAAAATTCATGCTGAAACGGAGAGTCGGCTTCCAGCCGATTTGAGCTGTCTGGAAGACGGCTCTCCAAAATATAAAACTATCGTTTTAAAAATGGATTTAGTTTAGCTCAAGCGTAGCTGCCAGTCCCCATTTTATTACGTTGGGGGCTGGCAGCGAGCCAAAGGACTTTGTCCTAATTAAATGCTCGAAAATTAAAGCGGAGTCCAATAGCTTTAGCTATTGGCGAATTTTAAAAAATAATTAAAGACTGATAGTTGTAAAGCGCAAGCTTTCGTTACGGCTATCTACGCCAATAGCTAAAGCTATTGGACTCCAAGTTTTCGATATTTTTTTAAAATAAAATCGTTTAAATTTCTTTAAAACTTCATGCGCTTCATGGTAAAGGGGAAGTTGTTTGAATTAATTTTCATGTCTTTGCGTAACATCAGTTATAAAATTATGACAATAGAAACCAGCAGTAAATTAACCAATGTAGGCATTCAGCAATTTAGTATTTCTTATCATCAGGCGGAAGATAGGTTGATCTTTAGAATTGGCATGTCGAATGATTATGAAATCGTGACGTGGTTGACTCGTCGTAGTGCTAAGTCATTGTCTGAATTATTGAATAATACTTCATTATCGACGACAAAAATGGCTGATGGTTATACGCATGAAAACCCACAGATTGCGCAGGAAATGGCTAAAAATACACTAACGCAGCAACTGGATTTTTCCACTGAATATCAAACTCGTAAACCAATGCAGACAGGACAGCTTTTTTTAGTACATGAATGCAATATGATAAACACCGCGAGTAAGTCGATAAATTTAGAATTGCTTTGCACGAATAAAAAATCAATTAAATTGGTCTTGAACGATCAATTATTAGTGGCGTTGATTAATATGTTACAACTCGCTATTCGTCATGCTGATTGGGGGCTTTCTGTTTCCGACAGTCTATTAATGCCTTATTCTGAAAATTCAAAGTATTCATTGCATTAAAGAAATCAATGGTGGAATACACCCAAAGAAGAGTTGAGCGAGACGCGACAGAGCAAGAAAATAGAAGCCTATTCTAAGCTTAGGAACGGAAAATGGTTTTATTTTATGTGAAAAAGTGAATATTTTCATCTGCCCAAGCTTTAGCTATCATTTATACAACAGAAAAAACCTGATGAAAACTTTCTATTATATTTTTATCTTAGCGATTAACAGTTCACTCGCTTTCGCTAACGACAGCTCCGCAACTCTCGCGGCAGGTGGTTTAAAACTTATAAAATCCGCTGATATTTCAATGGAAAGTGAGGTTTTATATATCAGTCCTAAACGTATTAAAGTCGATTATATTTTTAAAAATAATTCATCTAACGACATAAAAACCTTAGTCGCATTTCCTTTGCCTAAATTAATGTCTGATGAAACTATGCAGTACGAATCGGCTGGCATTCCTAATGAAAAATCTGAAAACTTTGTTAACTTTAAAGTAAGCGTTAATAATCAGCCTGTTTCAGTCAACATCGAACATAAGGCATTATTAAGCGATAACAAGCAACAAAACACTCAAGATATTACCTTAGAACTACAACGCCAAAATATCCCTATCTCACCATTTTCAGCGAACTATAGAGAAATTTTAAATAACTTACCTGCTCCAATAAAACAAAAATTAGTCGCAAAAAAATGGATAAGCAGCGAAAAATATGACGCGGGGGAAGGTTGGGTTGTGAATAATGTGGCCAATTGGGAAACTCAAACCAGCTTATATTGGGAACAAATTTTCCCCGCACAAACCGAAGTTACAATAAGCCATGAATATGAGCCTGTGGTCGGGAAATGGTTTGTGATGACTGGGGATACTCATTATCATCAACAATTTTGCGTGGATAAATCAACCCGCCGAGGCATTGATAAGTTACATAAGTCAGTAGGCGAAGATGCTTACGGCACATTGCTTGCCAATCAAGTTAAATATATCTTAAAAACAGCAAACAACTGGCAGGGTGCGATTAAAAAATTCAAACTCATCATAGATAAAGAAAAACCTAGCAATATTATTTCACTTTGTTTGCCTGATATTAAAAAAATTAATGCGACACAATTTTCATTAGAATACGAAAATTTTATTCCAAAAAATGATCTGAATATTTTAGTGATTGAAAATATGAATGTTCAGTAAAACAATTAGCAAAGTAAGGAATGCGATTTTAATAAGCTCCGAAACTACTCAATCAACGTATAAACCATGAAGAACATGAAGTTTTAATGATTTTTCTTCATGAACTTCATGTGCTTCATGGTAAAAATATATTTTAAGATTCGGATATTATTTTATTCTCTCTCCTAAGACCTTGTGTTCTTCATGGTTTTAAAATATTCTCTGGAAAGGAGTACAATGAATTAAGTCTTTTCCAATATTACTTCGATAGCCTTGAGTAACGAAAAAGCCACTTAACTTATTGGTAGGAGGTAATCTTTTTTAAAAAGGGCTAGATTATCGGACTAAGGGTTGTGCATAAAATAACATCAGCATTTAAAAAACTAACTATAGAGATTCTGGGAAACTCAGTATTTTAAATTGCTTTACGGATGATCCTAAGCCGATTCTATGTTTTATTTTGTGTAACTACTCACGCAGAGTCGCGACTTTTAGTCGCGCACGAAGGTTTTATCTATGTATTTTAAAGCGAGCTTATTTGAATTTGTCTAATTTATGTAAGTGTTCAGTCCCCCTCTTAAAAAAAGAGGGGGCAGGGGAGATTTTATTAAATAAATCCCCCTCAATCCCCCTTTTCCAAAGGGGGAGGTGAATACTTACTAATTTATAGGTTTTGAAGATGTTTCTAGGTCTCGTGCGCGACTAAAAGTCGCGTCTCCATGTGCGCTGAGTAGTTACCAAATATTTAACAAAAATAACAGAGGACAACATTATGGCGAGTAAATTAATCGAGTTAGAAGACGGTATTTTAATGGAAGTTGATGTACCAGAAGACCAATTACAGCAAATTTCAGGCGGTTCAATTGATAGAGTAGACAGAGCCATTGACACCGTGAAACCCATTTTACTAAAAGCCTGTAAACCAATTACTGCGGTTTGGGATGAGTTAAACAAGGACATGGAAATTAGTGAAGCGACTGTAGAAATTGGTTTAGGCTTTGAGGCATCTGGCAATGTTTTTATTGCTAAAGGCACAACTAATGCAAGCTTAAAAATTAGTTTAAAACTAAAACCTAAAACCACCGATGATTAAAACTTAAGAGAGGAAAGTTAATGCCAGCAATTGAAGATGCCATTGTATTACTCTCCAGCAAAGAGCCAGATAAAAACAAAGCTTTTGGCAGTGCATTTATTATTGCCCATGATAATGGCTATAGTTATCTTTTAACCTGCGCCCATGTTATTGAACAAATTAATAAAGATTCCGCAGAAAATAAACTCAAAATATTAGAAGTTGAAGCCGCTGTTGAGATAGTCTGTTGCGGTTCAAGTAATGCGATTGATATAGCTTTATTAAAAGTTTCGGGGTTGCTTGATAAACCTGTTTTTAAACAATTTGCGCTAGGTCAATCGCAACATGATATTTATGTGACAGGTTACAGTAGTTTTGAAAAGCGGCATTTAAAACGCCCTTTGAAAGGCAAATTAGGTAAACCCACTAAAATAACCGCAGGCGGTAAAGAAGCCCCGTTTTGGGATGTTCATATTTTTGATGATGAACTTTCTAAATTAGATGGCGGTTATAGTGGTTCACCTGTTTATAATCAAAATGGACAAGTGTTGGCTATTGTTAGTCATAAACGTTCGGGTGACATCGGTCATGCGTTTTGCATTAGCAATCTTTTAACATTGTATCCCGAAGTCATACAATTAATTCCAGCTTTAGAGCAATTAAAAAATAAATCTGAACTGGGAAAAATAAAGTTAGCCTTAGAGCAACGTCAGCATGAATTAGGTGATATTTATTCGCCCTTAATAATATGGTTAGAAGCTCTTGAAGATCCAGAAGCGGATAAAGAGGCTAAGAAGTTTTTACGAGTGCTTAATTCTTTTTTAGCGGATTTTATGAGCGGTGAGGATGTGAGGGATTTTTTTACCATGCTGTTGCAAAAGCAGCAAAAACAGACGGTAAAAACCAATGCACCTGATTATCAATATTTAACAAAGCGTTTGCAAAACGGCGAAATTGTCGTTTGTATTGGTGCGGATTTACCTGCTGTTTTCGATTCTACGTTTAAACCCTCGTCTGCATTGCCGCAAAAAATTGTTCAATTAGCGGAGCTTGATTATCAAGATACCGCTACGCCTACCTTGTCAGAAGTGTGTGAACATGCGCAACTGCATCAAAAATGTACCCGTTTTAATATTCTTTCTGAGTTGGAGTCTCTGTTAAAACTGCCTGAAAATTATCAGCCTGATATTGCCCTTTATGAGTTGCTCAGTCAGTTGCAACAGCCTTTTTTAGCGATTGCAGGTGGGTTTGATACTTTTTTGGAGTATTACCTTAAAACTTGTCGGCATAAGTTTGTCTCGGTGATTTGTAATGTCAATGCAGAGATGGAACGTGAGCGTTTGATTGTTGAGTATGTGGATGAAAACCGAACTGAATCTGTGGGTAATGAGGATTTTTCTAAATTGCAATTAATGGAAAAAGGTTATTCTATTATTTATTACCCGCGTGGTTATCCTAATCATAAACAAGATACGGCTTTACTTGCCGAGCGTGATTATTTTGATAGTAGCGAGTTGCCTAATAAGCGTTATCCTGATTATTTGCGTAATAAATTAACGCGTTCTGGTTTGTGGTTTTTAGGTTATCAACCAGAGAGCTGGGAAACGCGATTATTGGCAAAAGTGTTGCAAGAACAGCGCGGTAAAAGTTGTGATAATGATAAAGCGATTGTGATTCAGGAAAATGCAGATTCATTTGCGCGTTTGTTTTGGGATTATAATCGTTGTGATTATTATGCGGAGGTTGGTTTAAAGGCGTTTGCGGATAAGCTCAAAACAGCTATAGAAGAAAAAAGGAGCAGTGATGTCAAATGAAATTAATGATTATGATTCACCGTGGAAAGCAGCCTTAGAAGCTTATTTTCCACAGTTTATGCAGCTTTTATTACCTGATTTTTATCAGCAAATAGACTGGGAAAAAGATTATGAATTTTTAGATACTGAATTACAAAAAATTGTGCGTGATGCGGAAACAGGTCGTTGGCATACCGATAAACTGGTTAGTGTTTATAAAAAAGATGAAACCGAGATTTGGGTTTTGATTCATATTGAAATTCAAGGGCGTGCAGGCAACGTTTTTAATCGCCGTATGTACCGTTATCACTATCGTTTAAGCGATCGTTTCCCAGAACAAGATATTGCCAGTTTTGCAGTCATAACTAATCAGGTAAATTGTAAAAACATAGGCAGTTATGAAAAAGAATTTTGGGGAACGAAAAACATTTTTGAATTTCCTGTGATTAACCTTCAAGATTGGCGTGATAATTTTGCTGAATTGGAAGCAAGCCCTAATCCATTTTCAGTAGTGATATTGGCACAATTAATTGCCCATAATGTTGATGATGAGGATTTACGTTTTGATAGTAAGTTTCGTTTGATTAAACTTTTGTATCAACGCGGCTATCAAAAGCAGGAAGTTTTGGATTTATTCCGTTTTATAGATTGGATGTTACGATTGCCAGAAGAACTTGAGTTAAAATTAACCGATGAAATTACTCGTTTTGAGGAGAAAAATAAAATGTTTTATGTAACAAATATTGAACGTTTTGCCATAAAAAGAGGTGAAGCTAATGGGATAGCAAAAGGTAAAATTGAGGGTGAAGCTGATACTTTACTAAAACAACTTAAATTAAAATTTGGAGAGCCGTCTGAGTCGATTATAAATAAAGTGACAACGGCTGATAAAGCCCAGCTTGATTTATGGGTTGAAAGAATTTTAACTGCCGATAGCTTACAAGCTTTGTTTACTGATGATTAACGGAGCCGCGACTTTAGTCGCGCAGAGTGTGTTCTCTCTACAGTTTTGAGTAATTATGCCTCGTGCGCGACTAAAGTCGCGTTTCCAATTCCCTGAAATTTAAATATGAACCCACCCAATAAAAATAATAATAGCCCTTATCTCGGTTTACGTCCTTTTGAAGAGCCGGAGCAAGACCGTTTTTTTGGGCGTGATGATGAGATTCATATTCTCACTAATAAGATTTTGGCGAATCGTTTGACGTTGTTGGTGGCGGCGAGTGGTGTGGGTAAGAGTTCGTTGTTGCAAGCGGGGGTGATGCCTGCGTTACGCGCTTCGGGTATGGGGGATTTGATTTATCATAATGATTGGGCGTTAGAGCCGTTACAGGATTTAAAGCAGTCGGTGGTGAATCATTTGATTGCGAGTAAGCGTATTAATGCGGATTATCGGGCTGATTTTTCTTTGCCGTTGACTGAGTTTTTAAGTTTGCATAGTATGTTGGCGGATGGTTCGTTGATTATTTTGCTGGATCAGTTTGAGGAGTTTTTTAATTATCAGCGTTTTAATCCGCAAAAGTTACTGTTTGTTGAGCAGTTGGCGGCGGCGGTACGCGATGTTGATACGCCGTGTGCGTTTGTGTTTGCGATGCGTGAAGATTTTGCGATGGAGTTGAATGCGTTTAAGCCGTTTTTGAAGATTGGTTTTGA
>WTBX01000342.1 GCA_013138855.1 Methylococcaceae bacterium | reverse complement strand
CAAAAACAGCAAGAACAACAATCTGAACAAGACAAAGATAAAGACAAGCAAGACAAAAAAGACGAGGGAAAAGAATCAGAGCAATCTAAAGATAATAAATCTGGCGATAAATCCGATCAGCAACAACAACCCTCCGACTCGTCTGAAAATAAAGAAAAAGATAAACAAAAAGAACCACAAGAACAAAAAGACGAACAAGATTCTCAGCAGAAAAAAGAGCAAGATAAAAAAGAAGCTCAAAAACCTGAAAATAAAGAACCACAAGAAAAAGAGCCGCAAGATGCAAAGGAAGAAGAGCAGCAAGCGGCGGCTCAACAAAAGTCTATAGATGAAACTAAACAGGCAGATGAACAATGGTTAAAACGAATCCCTGATGATCCTGCGGGATTATTAAAGCGTAAATTTGAATATCAATATAAACTGCGTAAGCGTAAAAATGATGCGGATGATGAATCTTGGTAATTCAGAGATGGAATCCCTACGCATTCTCTTTTTCTAATTCTCATGTGTCAGTGAGGGAACAAAAGGAATCTGTGTTAAATGAATAAACATCGCTTTAAAGAAACCGAATTAACTGGCGTTTATCGAGCCATTGCAGAACGTCGAGATATGCGTCATTTTTTACCTGATGCAGTAGACCCAGAAATTTTAGCGCGTTTATTAAAAGCCGCGCATCAAGCAGGTAGCGTAGGGTTAATGCAGCCGTGGCGATTTATTAGAATTACAAATAGACAGGTCAGAGAAGATATTTATCAACTCGTTGAGCAAGAGCGGGTGGAAACAGCTAAAGCTTTAGGCGAACGTGAAGATGAGTTTATGAAGTTGAAAGTTGAAGGCGTGTTGGAATGTGGCGAGCTTTTGGTTGTTGCCTTGCCTAATAATAGAGAAAAGCATGTTTTTGGACGTAGAACGTTACCCGAAATGGATATAGCATCCACAGCTTGCGCGATTCAAAATCTATGGTTAGCGGCACGCGCTGAGGGTTTAGGCTTAGGGTGGGTGTCTTTATTTGAACCCGATGCGTTAGCTAAGTTATTGAATATGCCAGCAGGGAGCCGAGCGATTGCGATTTTATGTTTAGGGCATGTAGAAGCATTTTATAAAAAGCCTATGCTAGAGCTTGAAAACTGGGCGCAGGCACGCCCCTTGGAAGAGTTTGTTTCTGAAAATAGCTGGTGATTTTGTCTACGAAAATCACAAAAAATATTTCTGAAAATTAAATAATATCTGAAACTTAAAATATATTTTCACCATGAAGGGCATGAAGAACATGAAGATAAAATTATTAAAACTTCATGTTCTTCATGCCCTTCATGGTTTATAAGTTTTACTAAGTTAACTGATATAGTTTCGGAAGTTATTAAAATCGCATTCCTATAAATCAAAATCCGCCGCATTTAGATTTAATTCTCTAGCAATTTTCAAAGCCACTACTTTTTCATCCGCATCAAAATTACCATCCGCAGCCGCAATAGAAATAATCATCCGCATCACCAAACGCGACGCTTCATCATTACCTTTTAATTTTGCAATCGCTTGATAGGCTTTAGCATCGCCAATATCTTTATCAAACTCAATCTGCGAAACAAATTCTTGAAACGCATCAATCACGTCTTTAGTGGTAAAGACCGATAAAGCATCATGGCTTTCGATAAATTTAACCATTTTTTGTTTTTCTGATGAGCTAATTTCACCATCTGCTAACGCGATTAACGCAGAACCTGCCATTGCCGCATTCAGAAACTCTTTATTTTTAAACTTTAATGCCTCAGTTTTTAACTCGGACATTTTATCTTTGACGTTATTAAGAAAATTACTAAAACTCATGCTAATACCTGTTGGTAGGTTAAGTGAAACAACGGCGTGAAAAAACAAGTTTTTTCACTCATTGCTAGTCTATTTATTCAAGAAATAAGATATTTAGAATATGGGGGTAAAACCTTCGCTTTTAAACTCTTTAACTCACCGTTCGCTTTTAGACGAGGTTCGAATAATTGGGCAAAATAGGCAAACGTAACTACTCACGCGGAGTCGCGACTTTTAGTTGCGCACGAAGTTTTATGGCCGAATTTTGAAACGAGATTATTTTAATTTATAGATTTTGAAGATGTTTTTAGGTCTCGTGCGCGACTAAAAGTCGCGTTTCCGTGCTACTTTAACTTTTCTCGCAATTTTTTATAAACTGACTTCTCTCTTCCTCATTAGGAATTTTATCCGCCAAGCGTGTCTGCAAATCTTCCTTAGACGCTGCTTTTTTAAGCGTTGATTTCATTAAATGCTTGGCGATAGGCCCTACATAATAAGCAAGTTCAGAGGTTAATTTGGCAATGTACTCAGGACTTAAGTCTGCTTTTTCTGTCCCAGACTTACTTCCACCCGCTTTACTAATGCCTGATGATTCAAGGCTATCAATAAATTTTTGTCGCTCACGGTCAGAAGGAATATATTTAACTAATGAATCTAATAATTGCGCGATATTATCACTTTTTTTCGCTTGTTTTTTAACCAGCATTTTAGCAACTGGGCCTAAATAACTGGTTAAATTTCTTTCAACTTGCGTTAACTGAGTTTGTACCGCTTCTGATTTGCTCGCTAAAATAGAAACATTACTACTAGGATTAGTTTGTAACTCGGCAGCAGGATTTTTTGTATTAACCTTAGTTATGACATTTAAAACCGTTGCCGCTAAATCATCAACTTCCGCATAGTCGTTTGCACCCAAACAATTCGATAAGGCTTTATAAAAAGATAAGGCATCTTGATAACGCTGTTGTGGTTTAACTTGCAAAGCTGTATTCAATAATGCTGCTAACTCTGCGGCGAGATTAGGCTCTATTTGTTGCTGATTTAACTCTGCAAGTAAATTCAAATAATCTCGTTGCTCAGTTTTTAAACGCTTTTTAATCAATAATTCAACTAAAACCAAAGCAGTGGTATATAAGTCAGATAAATGATTAGTACGCTTACCTTCGCGGGCTTCGGGCGACATATAGCAAGGTGTCCCCATCACATCACCAATCTGAGTCAATTCCGAAGTATCAATTCTAGCTACTCCAAAATCGGTAACTTTCACCTGCCCATTATCTAAAATCATAATATTGGCAGGTTTAATATCGCGATGAACAACTCCCATACTATGTGCCGCGTGTAAAGCATCTAACACTTTTAGGATTAAATTAATGGCTTGATTTGCAGTTAATAAATGCCCAGATTTTAAAAATACCTGTAAATCGACACCTTTAACATATTCCATCACCATATAAGGTGAGCCATCGCTAAAGCCATAATCAAATACGGTGACAATATTGGGATGCTGGCAACGTGCCGCCGCTTTTACTTCATGCTTAAAACGCGCTTCTAATTCTTCGCCTAACTCACCCGCTAATAAATGTGAGTGTAAAATTTTAATCG
>WTBX01000155.1 GCA_013138855.1 Methylococcaceae bacterium | reverse complement strand
TGACAGTTTATTTAAAAAAAATGCGCGGAGTGAAATAGCTTTAGCTATTTCCGTGACTCGCCAATAGCTAAAGCTATTGGACTCCGATTTAAACTGTAAACCCAAAAATGAAGGATGCCCAATTATTGTATAAAACCTTGAAATGAGAATGGTATAAAAGTTTATTTCATCATTTCCATAAATTTATCAAACAAGCCTTCGACATCTTGAGGGCCGGGGCTTGCTTCTGGATGTCCTTGAAAACTAAAGGCAGGAACATCGGTGCGTTCAATACCTTGCAAGCTGCCATCAAATAAAGAAACATAAGTCGCTTTAACATTTTTAGGTAATGAAGTCTCATCGACCGCAAAACCATGATTTTGACTGCTAATCATTACTCGACCTGTCGCTTTTTCTTGTACAGGATGATTCGCGCCGTGATGACCAAATTTCATCTTAACGGTTTTCGCGCCGCTCGCTAAAGCAAGTAATTGATGTCCTAAACAAATGCCAAAGACAGGAATTTTAGTTTTTAAAATTTCTTTAATCGCAGCAATTGCATAAGTACAGGGTTCTGGGTCACCAGGTCCATTAGATAAAAAGATACCGTCTGGATTCATCGCTAATACATCAGCCGCTGGAGTCGTTGCAGGAACAACGGTGACGCGACAACCACGATTTGCCAGTAAACGTAAAATATTACGCTTCACGCCAAAGTCATAAGCAACTACATGTTTTGTTAAATTTTCAGCTTGTTGATAACCGTGTTCTAAGTCCCAAGTATTTTCCGTCCATTCATAACTTTCAGAAACCGTGACTTCTTTCGCTAAGTCTAAACCTTTCAATCCTGAAAATTCAGAAATACGTTGTTTTGCCTGCTCAATATCTGCTGATTCTCCAGTAACGATACAACCACGTTGCGCCCCTTTATCACGCAATAAGCGCGTTAATTGACGCGTATCAATTTCTGCAATCGCTACCACATTATTATCATTCAAATATTCAGGTAATGATTTTTGATTACGCCAGTTACTTGCTAACAAAGGTAAATCACGAATCACTAAACCGCTGGCAAAAACACCTGTAGATTCATCATCCTCAGGCGTAGTGCCAACATTACCAATATGCGGGTAAGTTAAGGTAACAATTTGCCGCGCATAAGAGGGGTCGCTTAAAATTTCTTGATACCCCGTTAGAGATGTATTAAAAACAACTTCGCCCACGCTACAGCCATCCGCGCCTATTGACACGCCTTCAAATACTGCCCCGTCTTCTAATACCAGCCATGCAGCTTTACTCAAGATCTATCCCCTTAATATAGACAAAACGGGACGACTCTTTAAGAATCTCCCGCTATAAAACATAAAAACTTTACCAATTTTACGAGATTATAAGGTTTTGGTCATTAAGAATTTATAAGACGCTAAAGTTTGAAGACAGTCAATGAGCTTACAAAGCTTTCTTTTGGTGAAGATTAACGATAGTGCTTATTTATATTTAGCCAGACAAACATAAAAAAGCCTGACTCGTTTTTAAAACTTGTCAGGCTAATGGTTACTTTTAAACAGAATATTTTTAGATTAGCAAAAACTTATTTCTGATAAAAAAGATGACTTAATCGCCAAATTTAATAGAATCGATGATTTTACGCAATTCAGGCTTACATTGTGTGAATTGCTCTGGCGTTGATGCGGCTGCCATCATATTGAAATAATAATTTTCGCGGTCATAGGCTTGATAGATAATGCGTTGATGATCTGTCTTAGGGGCTTCAACGATTTCCCAGCCACGAGTGAACTTTACAGTTTTACCGTTTTCTTTACCTGACTCATCACGGCGTTTAGCTGAAAGTAATTTATCAATTTGAATATCTTCTTTAGATGACTTTAATGATGCTTTAACAGCAGCTTCTGCTGGAAAGCTTAATTTCATACGGGTCATGTGAAATTGAAAACTACATGATGTTTTAATAGGCATCTTCATAAACAAAGCTGTTTCTGAGTTAGCATCGCCACTTTGTTTTGACCAGCCCGCAGGAATGGTAAAAGAAAAGTTACGACCTTTATTCTTATAAGTAACCGCTTCCGATGAACCTGTATCGGCTGCCGCTGCAACACTGCTTACTGGATTAGCTACTTGATTAAGAACACTTGTAGCAGAAGTAGCAGGGCAACCGCTAAGTAGTAACGATAAGCCTACAGAGCCAAGAATGACTGATATATTTTTTTTATTCATAGGTTTAACCTTTATATAAAGTGAGTAATGCAGTTAATGGAAGTGGAAATTCTAGCACCTTATCGTCTAAATACGCGAGTTTAGTTAATAAAATTATGAACTTAATTAATAATTTAAAGTATCGCCTGTCAATTTAAACATTAATTTTATGAGATTAATGAACAGCCGCTTAAACAAAAATGGCAATTCTACCAACCATCGCTCAAAAAAGAGAGTATCCGCTTAATGTTTTCGCGCTTCCTTTATAGTTTCATAAGCCTTAGTGATTTCTTGGGTCTTTTCTTTTGCCAGCGTCATCATTTCTTCGGGCAAACCTTTCGCCAATAATTTATCGGGGTGATGCTCACTCAGTAACAGTCGATAAGATTTTTTAATTTCAGCATCAGTGTTCGAGGATTTAACCTCTAAAACCTCATAAGCATCTTTTAATTTATTGCGTGACTGATAAGGTTGTCGTGAATTCCCCTGTTGTTTTTGATAACCTTGTTGAAAACGTTGCTGGGCTTGTAATCTACGTTTAATACGCTGATATTGCACTGAGGAAATAGCCAATTGTGCGCAGATTTTTAATAATAACGCCTCTTCTTTTGAATGCATACCGCCATCAGCAAGCGCGGCTTGTAGCTGAATTTCTAAAAACATATACAACAAATGTTTGTGACTACCGCATTGCTGTTGAAAGTTATTAAGGGTTTGCGTTAAAGGGAAGTCGCTTTCTTTACCTTCCTGAAATAAATGAATCGCTTTGGTGCGCATATCAGGCGACAACTGCATTTGCGTCATCACTTGATTCGCTAAATTTATTTCCGCTTTAGAGACAATGCCATCGGCTTTAGCAAGATGCCCCATCACAGAAAAAGTCGCGGTAAAAAAAGCATCTTGCACACGCTGTTTTTCTTCAGAATTTGCGAAATTATTAACCGTAAATGAAAAATTTGCGTTTGTTGATGAATTATCAATTGAATGACCAATAAGCGAGCCAAAAATTGCGCCAACAGGCCCGCCCATTGCAAACCCCGCCATTCCTCCTAATATTTTACCTTTCCACTTCATTGTTTATTAAACTCTCGCTTGATTTAAAACATGATTTAAAGGCGGCAAATAGGTTTTACGCGCCCTAATTATTATAACAATGATAAAATTATCAAATTAATCATCCCAAAACAGTGAGATATTATGAACGCTCCAGCCGCTCTTTACGAATCCTCTTTATCTTCTTTAAGTCTACGCGCTAAAGGTAAGGTGCGCGATATTTATGATATTGACGATAAACACATGTTAATTGTTACGACCGATCGTTTGTCAGCTTTTGATGTTATTTTACCTGAACCTATTCCCGAAAAAGGGCGAGTATTGACCAGCGTTTCTAATTTTTGGTTTCATAAAATGGAATCAGTGATTGCGAATCATTTAGTTGATATTCCCCTAGAAGACGTAATTAGCGATGCAGACGAACGCGCTCAAGTCGAAGGACGTGCGATTGTGGTTAAACGCTTAAAACCTTTGCCCGTGGAGGCAATTGTTCGCGGTTATTTAATTGGCTCAGGCTGGAAAGATTATCAAAAAACGGGGAGTGTTTGTGGGATTCAATTAGCCGACGGTTTGCAGCAAGCACAACAATTACCCGAAGCGATTTATACTCCCTCAAGCAAAGCCGAGGTTGGCGAACATGATGAGAATATCAGCTTTGAAAAAACGGTTGCTTTATTGGGACAGGAAATGGCAGCAAAAGTCCGCGATGTCAGTATAAAACTTTATACCGAAGCGGCTGCCTATGCTAAACAACGTGGCATTATTATCGCTGATACTAAGTTTGAATTTGGGGTTGATGACGACGGGGAGTTATTTTTAATTGATGAAGCCTTAACACCTGATTCTTCGCGCTTTTGGCCAGCCGAGTCTTATCAAATCGGCATCAGTCCTCCTAGCTTTGACAAACAATATATCCGTGATTATTTGGATACACTGGATTGGGACAAAACAGCCCCCGCGCCTTTTTTGCCAGAAGACGTGAGATTGCATTGTGCTGAAAAATACCGTGAAGCGGAAATTAAGTTGACGACAAATTAACATTGATTTTTCGCCCATGAAAAGCACGAAGATTTGAGCGGTGCATCTAAAAGACTGGCGGCAAGCTGAAGGGCGAAGCCCTTTGGTTTGCCGCCAGCCTTAGTGTTGAGCTGAGTTAATAGTACAGCTCGAAATTTTTTGGTTTATCTTTTTCGTGCTTTTCGTAAATAGTTATTTATTACGCTTAACATTTTCCCTATTAGCCATAAGGAGG
>WTBX01000334.1 GCA_013138855.1 Methylococcaceae bacterium | reverse complement strand
CTTTTTACCACTTTATTTTCCCACTTTTTGTTTTCATAAATGATCGTTAGATATTGTTTTATAAACAAAAAATATGTTTATTAAATCCAGTTAAAATTTTTAGAAAAATCTACTTCGACAGCCTAGGCTGGAGCCCAACTCATTATTTTCTCCATATCATGGAGGTGTTTCGATAGAGTTGGCAGTAAAAAGTTGATGATTTATATTTTCCCCACGCCCGTGGGGGTATTTATTAAGCGGCAGAAAAACAAATCGCTTTCTGCCGTCCTCCTTGTAATACAACTTAAGAGGTCATTTGATGATTGAAAATTGTTTTAACCTTGTTGACGAACCCTGGATACCCATTGCAGGTAAAGAACGAGCCAGTTTGCGGCAAATTTTTGAGGAATCATCTTATAGCGAATTAGGGGGTAACCCTATCCAAAAAATTGCTTTAACTAAATTACTACTCGCTATTGCTCAAACTGCCTATACGCCAGAAGATAATTACGACTGGAAAGATTTAGGGGCAAAGGGAATGGCTAAAAAATGTTTAGACTATTTAGAAGATAAGCATGATTTGTTCTATTTATATGGCGAAAAACCTTTTTTACAAATGTCCTCAGTAGTTGATTTAATTGAAACTCGTACAAACAAAAGAAAAGCCAAAGCGAAAGGTAATGCTGCACTATTAAAAGCTGAAAAATCGGGAGAACCAAAATCATTTGGTGCGGGTTTTTATCCTGATTTACCCTCAGAAAATAATACAGTGCTTTCACACACCTTGCTAGAAAAAGAACTTGATGATGCAGCAAAAACAGTATTTATTGTTTCAGTGATGAATTTTGCTTTTGGTGGCAAACGCAGTGAAGGTGATTTAGTCAATTTATCAGGTCAAGTTTATGGCGGGCTGTATTCAGCAAAATCCTCTCCTAGTTTAGGTAATTACATTGGCTACTTACACAGTTACCTAGTCGGTGAAAACTTACTCACTTCATTATGGTTTAATTTATTAACCCATGAACAAATCAATGAGAATCGGTATTGGGAAGCAGGATTAGGTGTTCCACCTTGGGAAAGTATGCCTGCGTTTGAAAATTGTAGGATTGCTGAAAACCTTAAATCCTCTTATATGGGTTGTTTAGTCGCCATGTCTCGTTTTGTCTTGTTACAAGAAAACGGACTTTATTATCTTGATGGCATTCAATACCCTAGCCATAAAGATGGTTGGCGAGAGCCGAGCATTGGGCTTAAAGGCTCTGGGAAAGATTTAAAAGTTCTATGGTTAAATCCAGATAAACGTCCGTGGCGTGAATTAACCTCCCTGCTTAGTTTTATTGATAGTGAAGCGCAAAATGGGTTTGATTGCCAGCAAATTAACGGAGGACTCAGGCGCGCTAAAAAAACTAATCAAAAAGTAGGTATATGGTCTGGCGGTTTAAAAGTAAGGGCTAATTCAGGAGATCAATCAGTTAAACAAGGTGATGATTTTATTGAGTCTTGTGTTTATTTACCTTCTAATCAAGAGCAGGAAGAAAGTAAGTGGTTTGAAAATTTATCCTCTGAAATGAAAATCTTAGATGCTATGTCCAGCCAGGTTTACAAAGCCACGCTTAATTATTTTAAAGCACAAAAGGTTGATGGTAAAAATCAGGCTTCTATTGCCAGTCACTTATTCTGGCAATTGTGCGAACAACAATCACAAAAATTAATTAATGATTGTGATAATCAAGCGCAACGCGAAACACTGCGTAAAACTTTTGCAAGGCTTGCAAATAAAGCCTACAACGCCCAATGCCCAAAAACAACCGCACGCCAATTAACGGCATGGGTAGAAAACTCACCGCGATTAGGCAAATATTTTAAAAATTTGGAACAAGAACAGAAGGAAGAGCATGAAAATACAATTACAAACCCTTAGCGAGGGAAAGGGAATTCTAATTCCAGAAGATTTTTTAAAGGAGTGTGGTTTTACAGAAGCAGTTAATTGCCGGTTGGATAAGGGACGCATTATTATTGAACCCCTTAAATTTCAAAAAGACCGCACTGCAGATTTTGTTAATTATATCTTCAACTTTTGTAAGCAAGGTAACAAAGCCGCGTTAAGTGCCTTAAAAGGTACAGCAAGTGAGCATCCACAAAAACAGCGAAAAAGTTTTCATTATCTTGCATCATTTTATATTGATTTTGACAGTCCAAATGCTTGGCTACCTTATGCAACTATTGCAACAGCCATCGCTAAAGCCGAAGCGAAAGAAAACGGAGTTGTTGGTATTGGTAGGGCGCTTGCTCGTTGCTATGGACTTAGCGAGAAAGGAGATAACAAAGAAATTGAAACTCAAGCGGTAAAAAAACTGCATCGGCTTTTAGCATGTGATTCAACCTCCGAAGTTTGTCGGGTGTTACGTCCTTTATTTAGTCTTATTGAGGCGAAAGGTTTAGCACAAACGATTGATTATATTTCTCTATTGCGTGAGTTAGAGGGTTTTAATGTCGATTGGAGTAGAGAAAAAAGCAAAGAATATTGGACTCGAGATTTTTATAAGCGCTTGCAGGATAAAGATGACAAGGAGAATGAAAAATGAGCCAATCACCTACAATGATAGCCAGCGTTTTACATTTAAATCGTCATGACATTAAAGCCCTCAAGTTAAACAAGCTGGAAACTTTCGACTATCAATTACATAAAGTGGTTTACCAACTTTATGATGATATTCGTAGCGAAGAGCAAAAACGTCAGAGTGTTCCCAGTGGTTTTTTATATATCGATAAAGGTGGAGATTTTAATGGACGACAAATTTTAATGTTGTCTAATCGTCAACCGAATCTTCCTGAATATGGAGAAATATCTAGTAAAAAAATTGCCTCAAATTTTTTGGATTATCCACATTATCATTTTGAAGTGATTGTTAATCCCGTTAAATGTGGTGCTATAAGATTTAATGACGAGGGGAAAAAGAAAAAAGGAAAAATTATTCCGTTAAAAAATCGAGAAGAAATAACTAAATGGTTTATTGACAAGTCTGTAAACAACTGGGGGTTTGAAACGTCTTCTAAGTATTTAGAAGTTCGAGATATTGGCGTTAAAAAATTTCAAAAAGGTAACGACACAGTGGTTCAGGCACAAGCAAAATTAGTTGGACGCTTAACGGTTATAGATAAAGAGCAATTTATTCAAAGCTTTCAATACGGCATCGGACGTGGTAAAGCATTTGGCTGCGGACTTTTGCAAATCGTCCCCTTATAACAACTTTAATTTTTATATTTTAGGAAATAACAAATGACAACAACTCACCCATATCAAGGTCAAATTATCGAATTTCATATTTTACAATCATTCCCTGTTAGCTGTTTAAACAGAGATGATGTGGGAAGCCCTAAATCTGCCATTGTTGGCGGTGTACAACGTGCGCGAGTGAGTTCGCAATGCTGGAAGCGACAAGTCCGGTTAGCTATGCAAGGTTTAGGGGTTCAGCTAGGCGTTCGTACCAAACGGATTAATAAATTAGTTGTTGATGCCTGCTATCAAAAATTAAGTGCTGATAATTTAGAAATAACCGATGAGTTATCAGATAATATTGCACAACTAGCGGCGCATGTTTCTAAAATTCTGGATGATAAGTCGTCAGCAGATAAAAAAACAGAGGAATACAAAGCATCCACTTTAATTTTTTTAAGTAACTCGGATGCAACAAGAATTGCGGCGGCTATGAGTCCATTTAATTTTTCTTTAGCTGCGGTAGACAATAAATTAACGGAGCTTTCGGGCACGCTTAAAACTGCAAAAAAAGAAAAAAATACAGACTTAATTTCATCTCTTCAAGAAGAGAAAAAATCATTAGAAAAATTAAAAAGTATTGTTAGCTTGCTCAAAGAATTTAACGGTTTTCATGATGGGTTGGATATTGCACTATTTGGTAGAATGGTGGCAAATGCCCCAACCATGAGCGTAGAAGCCGCCAGCTCATTTTCTCATGCTATCTCAACGCATAAATCTAGCTCAGAAGTTGAATTTTTTACCGCACTAGATGATTTAAAAACAGACGAAGAAACAGGTTCAGCACACATGGGTAGCTTAGAATTTAATTCAGCCACCTATTATCGTTATATTAGCCTTGATTTAGGGCAATTGCACCAAACCTTAGCGGGTGAAAATTTACCTGATGCTATTGACGTATTTACCAAATCCTTATTTCAAGCTGTACCGTCTGCAAGACAAACGACACAGTCTGCCGCATCTCCATGGGAATATGCAAAAATACTGGTACGCAAGGGGCAACGTTTACAAATTCCTTTTGATAAACCTGTCAGAGCGGAACAAGGAGGTGGATATTTACAACCCAGCATTGAATCATTGAGCAAAGAGTTAGCTAAAAAAGAAAAACTCGCAGGTTCTTTATTTGGCAAACAAGCGGAATATACCTTTGGTGAAGATGAAACCTATAGTATTGATGATTTAGTCGCTGATTTAAAAAGCCATGTTGAGGCATAGTGATGAGTACACGTTATTTATTACTCTGGCTAGAAAGCCCGTTACAATCGTGGGGGCATGATTCTAAATTCGGTCGCCGTGATACGCTCAATTTTCCGACAAAATCAGGCGTATTAGGCATGGTGTGTTGTGCGCTAGGCGCAGGCGGTGAGCAAAAAGAGCTATTAGCTGAATTTGCACCGCTTCAACAAACTGTTTTGTCGTTTGTTCGTACGCGTAAAAAATCAGAAGATGAAAGAGTAAAACTTGACCGTGAGCCGCTTTTACGTGATTTCCAGATGGTTGGTAGTGGTTATGATGATAAAGACCCGTGGCAAAGCCTATTGATTCCAAAAACGGCTGAAGGTAAAAAAGCAGTGGGCGGTGGCGCGAAACTGACCTATCGTTATTATCTGCAAGATGCTTATTTTGCTGTGGTGTTAGAAGTACCTAATGATAAATCTGAAAAAATTGCAAAAGCATTACAAGCTCCCGCCTGGGATTTGTATTTAGGGCGAAAATCGTGCGTTCCTACTGATTTTATTTTTCGTGAGTGTTTTGACAGTGAAGATGAAGCAATAAAGGCAGCTCAAGTTATTGCAACTGAAAAATCACTATTGGAAGACTTTCGAGTTTTAGATGGAGAATACGAAGGCGATGAGGTGTTTAGTTTGAATGATGTTCCCGTGTGTTTTGGTGAACATAAGGTTTATCGGGATAGGCGTGTGACTGTAGTTAATGTCTAATAATAACATCGCTCTTTAACAATTCGGACTTTTCCCCACACCCGTGGGGGTGTTTCTCCTGTGTGGGATTTTTATTTAGGACGAAAATCATCTTCCTCACGCCTGTGGGGGTGTTTTTTAATTTTTTAATGAGGACTAAAAATGAGTGAAGAATCAAATGATATTACTCGTTTAATTATCAAAGTAACCCGTGACACGCTGCCACAAGTCAAAGATAAATATCCTTTTATTTATTTAGAAAGAGGACGTTTAGAGATAGATGATAGCTCAGTAAAATGGATTGATTGTGATGGCAATGTCGTGCGTTTACCCATTGCAACGCTTAACTGCCTATTATTAGGGCCTGGAACAACAGTCACTCATGAAGCGGTAAAAGTGATGGCGGCAGCAAATTGCAGTTTATGTTGGGTCGGTGAAGATAGCTTGTTTTTTTATGCGGCAGGGCAAACGCCCACATCGAACACACGCAATTTAAAAAAGCAAATACAATTATCAGCGGATAATAAAAAATCGGTTGAGGTCGCAAGGCGAATGTTTACACGGCGATTTCCGACGGCTGACTTAAAAGATAAAACCTTGCAATCAATGATGGGTATGGAAGGCTTTAGAGTACGTGAAATCTACGAACAGAAAGCTAAAGAGTATAATGTGGGCTGGAAAGGGCGTAAATTCACGCCAGGAAAATTTGAAATGGGTGATATGACCAATCAGATTTTAACAAGTACTAATTCAGCTTTATACGGTATCATAAGTTCTGCCGTACATAGCTTAGGTTATTCACCACATATTGGTTTTATCCATTCAGGCAGCCCTTTACCTTTTGTTTATGATTTAGCAGATTTATACAAAGAAACACTTTGTATCGACTTAGCTTTTTCCCTAACACTTGATATGGCAGGAAAATATAACCGGCATAAAGTATCTAATGCTTTTCGTAAAAGGGTGATTGAAATGGATTTACTGGCTAAAATAGGTAGTGATATAGAAGAAATTTTAGGAGGTAAAAAATAATGTTAGTTGTCATTGCGAATGATTTGCCCCCAGCCGTTCGTGGTCGAATGAAATTGTGGTTTGTGGAACCACGCCCCAATGTCTTCGTTTCTGGAATAAAGGATTCAGTCGCTAAAAAAGTGATAGATTATCTTGTTCAATACTGCCCATCAGAAAGTGGGTTAATGATTTTTAAACGTACCTCGAACACTCCAGGTTATGAAATTCTAGGTATTGGTGATACTAAACGAAATTTAGTAGAATTATCTGGCTTGCAGTTAGTTGTTGAAAAAATAGCCTGTGTTGAAAATACTACATCTTGTAGTAATAAAAAATAATAGTACAAGATGTAGGTGTCTTCCCCACGTCCGTGGGGGTGTTTCCTCCAATTACAAGTCCTTTTAAAAGATCACCCAGTCTTCCCCACGTCCGTGGGGGTGTTTCTCCCGCTGTAATCATTTTCTCTTTCATAACTCAGTCTTCC
>WTBX01000240.1 GCA_013138855.1 Methylococcaceae bacterium | reverse complement strand
AGCGCGTGTTGAAGATGAAGTCGTCAACAGTGCTTCTGCTTTGTGGATGCGTTCTAAAGATGAAATTTCAGACGAAGAATATAATGAATTTTACAAGCATGTAGGTCATGATTATCAAGAACCTTTAGCACATATTCACAGTAAAGTTGAAGGCACAAACGAATATACTTTATTATTATATGTTCCTAGTCATGCACCTTTTGATTTGTGGGATAGAGACGCGAAACATGGCGTAAAGTTATATGTTCGTAAAGTCTTTATTACTGATGATGCTGAACAATTAATGCCTCGTTATTTACGTTTTGTACGCGGTATTATTGATACAGATTCATTACCGTTAAACGTTTCGCGTGAACTTTTACAACAAAGCAAAAAAATAAGCACTATTAAAGGTGGCGCGGTTAAGAAAGTATTAGCTTTATTGAATACCTTAGCGAAAGATGAAGATATTAGTAAATATGCTAATTTTTGGAAAGAGTTCGGTAATGTCATTAAAGAAGGTGTGATTGAAGATCACAAAAACAAAGATAAAGTCGCTAAATTATTGCGTTTCTCTTCGACTCATAGCGATGCGGAAGCACAAAATGTTTCTTTAGAAGATTATGTAAGTCGTATGAAAGAAGATCAGGAGCATGTTTATTATGTGACTGCTGACTCTCATGCTGCTGCGAAAAATAGCCCACATTTGGAAATCTTCCGTAAAAAAGGCATCGAAGTTTTATTAATGTCTGACCGCGTTGATGAGTGGTTGTTATCTAACTTAACTGAATTTGAGGGTAAACATTTACAATCGGTTGCTAAAGGCGAGTTAGATTTAGATAAGCTAGATACAGAAGAAGAGAAAAAAGAGCAAGAAGAAGCGGGTAAAGATTTTGAGTCAGTCATCACTCAAATCAAAGAAGTCTTAGGCGATAAAGTGAGCGAAGTGCGTTTAAGTCATCGTTTAACTGACTCCCCATCTTGTTTAGTGACGGGCGCACATGACATGAGTTTAAATATGGAACGCATCATGAAAGAAGCGGGTCAAGATATGAATATGATGGGTATGGGCGGCTCTAAGCCAATTTTTGAAATCAACCCGACTCATGGTTTAGTGACTAAGATTAAAGAAGAGCAAGATGACGAGCGTTTTGCTGATATTACCCAAATCTTATTTGACCAAGCGATTTTAAGCGAAGGTGGACAATTAGAAAATCCTACTGAATTCGTACATAAATTGAACGGTTTATTGCAAGGTTTGTTAAAATAAGCACAACTGGAAACGCGGCTTAAGCCTCGTTTGATATTAAAGCATTGTTTCCACTAAGAAAGGTCGGTTTATCCGACCTTTTTTTGTCTTTGCAATTAGATTTTTATAAGGTGAGATAATCATGCGCTTTTTAGATGTCAAAACCGATTATGCGTTTAAAAAAGTCTTTGGTTCTAAAGAATCTAAGCCTTTATTAATCAGTTTTTTAAATGCCTTGTTAGAATTTGATGGTGAAAATATTGTTGATTTAACCATTGTCGATCCTTATCAAATTCCGATGCTGAAAGGCATGAAAGATACTTTTGTTGATGTAAAAGCTAAATTATCGAATGATACTTTGGTAATTATTGAAATGCAGGTGCTTAATGTTGAAGGTTTTGAAAAACGGGTGCTTTATAATGCGGCAAAATCGTATTCAGAACAGCTTGTAAAAGGTGAGAAATATAATTTATTAAATCCTGTGATTGCTTTGACGCTCACGGATTTTAAAATGTTTCCTGAATCCAAGTCGAAATCAGCGATTAATTATTTCAAGTTGCTGGAAAAAGAATCGTTTATTGAATATAGCGATGATATTGAGCTAGTTTTTATTGAGTTGCCTAAATTTCTTAAAAAAGAAGATGAGTTGGAAACGGTTACGGATAAGTGGCTGTATTTTATAAAAAATGCAGGGCGTTTAGATTATGTTCCCGAAACTTTATCGTCTGATGAGCAAATTAATAAAGCTTTTGATATTGCTAATGAAGCTGGGTTAAGTGCAGAAGAGTTGGAGATACAACATAAACATCATGATTTTATTTTGTTACAACAAGGTTCAATTGAGTTAGCTGAGAAAAAAACAAAATTGGAAATTGCTGAAAATTTGTTACAAGCAGGTGTCGCCGCTGAGATAGTTGCCCAATCAACAGAATTGAGTTTAAAGCAAATTATAAAACTTAATCAAAATATTAATGGTTAAAGGTTCAGTTGAATTAGCTGCTAAAAAAGCTAAGGAAGAGGGTAGGAAAGAAAACGCCTTGAGTACTACAGAAAACTTTTGCAAACTAATTTAGAGATTGTATTTATTTCTCAAGTAACAGGCTTATCTTTAGAAGAGATTAAGCAACTTAAGTAAAACCAAATTTTAAAAAGATGTTATGAATAGTTATCCTGATGAAGAGGCTTTTGAATGGGCTAAAAAAATGGCTTATGAAAAAGCTTATAAAGAATCTTATCAAGCTAATGCTCTTTGCATTGCAAAAAAACTTCTACAAGCAGATTTAGAGATAGCCTTTATTTCCCAAGTAACAGAATTAAGCATAGAACAGGTTAAGCAACTCGCAGAATAAAATTTATGGAATTTACTTTAAAAAATACAGACGGTCACGCCCGTCGTGGTCAGCTTAAATTTGATAGAGGCGTGATTGAAACGCCTATTTTTATGCCTGTGGGTACTTATGGCACGGTTAAGTCATTAACGCCAGAAGATCTTGAGGGGATTGGCGCACAGATTATTCTCGGTAATACTTTCCACTTAATGCTGCGTCCTAATATGGAAGTCATTAAAGCGCACGGTGATTTGCATGATTTTATGCACTGGGAAAAACCTATTTTAACCGATTCAGGTGGCTTTCAAGTATTCAGTCTCGGAGCATTACGAAAAATTACTGAGGCAGGTGTCACTTTTAAATCACCAATCAACGGTTCATCTATTTTTATGGGGCCTGAAGAATCTATGCAAGTACAGCGTGATTTAGGTTCGGATATTGTGATGATCTTTGATGAATGCACACCCTATCCTGCGACTTTTAAGGAAGCGGCGGATTCTATGCGACTTTCATTACGTTGGGCAGAACGTAGTAAAAAAGCCCACGATGACAACCCATCGGCATTATTTGGTATTGTTCAGGGCGGAATGTATGAAGATTTGCGTAAAGAATCTATTGAAGGCTTAGTCGATATAGGCTTTGATGGTTACGCAATTGGAGGGCTTTCAGTCGGTGAACCTAAAGATGAAATGATGGCAACGTTAGATGCTGTTCATCAAAAAATGCCTAGTGATAAACCGCGCTATTTAATGGGTGTAGGAACTCCCCAAGATTTAGTTGAAGCGGTAAGACGCGGTATAGATATGTTCGATTGCGTGATGCCAACGCGGAATGCTCGCAATGGTCATCTATTCACCTCAACAGGTGTGATTAAAATTCGTAATCGCCAATATCAACTAGATACGCGACCTTTAGATGAGTCCTGCGGCTGTTACACCTGCCAAAATTATTCCCGTGCTTATCTAAAACATTTGGATAAATGCCGTGAAATGTTAGGTTCACGCCTGAATACGATTCACAATCTTTATTACTATTTACAACTAATGCAAGGCTTGCGTGATGCAATTTCCAGTCAAACATTAGACGAATTTGTAAAACAATTTTATCAACAACGAGAAATGGCAGTGCCAACTGTGGCATAATGGCGCGTTTTATTTAAACCCCATCAACAAGCTATTTTTATAAAAATAATCTGAGGAAAGTTATGAGTTTTTTTATTTCTGATGCAATGGCTACTGCCGCTGCACCTGCTGCAAGTCAACCTGGTATTGAAGGAATGCTATTTCCTTTAGCAATTTTAGCATTCTTTTATTTTATGTTCATACGCCCACAATCTAAGCGTACTAAGGAACAAAAAGCCATGCTTGAAGCTTTAGCTAAAGGCACTGAAGTCGTCACTAGTGGGGGTGTTTTAGGCAAAGTTACTGAAGTTGATGAGAACTTTGTAAAGCTTGAAGTCGCTGATAACATGTTCCTTCAAGTACAACGTCATGCGATTGCTAACATGATGCCTAAAGGTACTTATAAAGCTGTAAGCAAAAAATCTAAGCTGACCAAGTAATCATTTTCTCTTGTGACCGCGCCTCGCTTGTAATACAAGCCGCTGCCGCGATTAACTGTTGGACTAATCATGCAAAACCGTTTCCCGTTCTGGAAAAATTTAATGATTTTGGTTGTGTTTGCAATCGGAATTATTTATGCGTTGCCAAATGTTTTCGGTAACGACCCATCTGTGCAAGTCGCCTCTAGTGCGACCACCAAATTAAAACAAGAAAATGCAGATGCTATTAAAGCCGAGCTTGATAAGGCAGGTTTGAAAACTAAAGAATTTGAGTTTTCAGATAATAAAGTCCTCGCTCGGTTTAATAATACCGATGACCAGCTTAAAGCAGCCGATTTACTCAGAGATAAAATGGGGAACGATGTTACGGTTGCGTTAAATTTAGCACCCGCAACGCCAATGTGGTTACGTGCTTTAGGTGCAAGTCCAATGTATTTAGGTCTGGACTTGCGCGGCGGGGTGCATTTTCTTTTAGAAGTTGATATGGATGCGGCCATCAAGCAAGCAGAAGAACGCTATAACCTTGATGTTCGCGCGGCATTACGCGCTAAAAAAATTCGTTATCAATCAGTTTCAAAAGATAAAGGTGCGATTAAAATTGTTTTAAAAAATCCTGAAGATACAACCGCAACTTTAGATTTGTTGACGCGTGATTTTTCAGATTTAAATGTTAGTGAAGCTTCTGCGTCGTCGAATATTTTATTAGCGACTATTTCTCAAGCAGAACAAGAAGAAATTAAAAAATTCGCTCTTGACCAAAACATGACGACTCTGCGTAATCGAGTCAATGAAATTGGTGTTGCAGAACCTGTGATTCAACAGCAAGGTGATAACCGCATTGTCGTTCAATTACCTGGCGTACAAGATACAACGAAAGCGAAAGAAATTCTCGGTAAAACCGCGACTTTGGAATATCGCTTAGTCGATGTCGAACATGATGTACAAAAAGCAGTAAAAGGTTATCCACCTATTGGCAGTCGTTTATATTATGAAGTCGATGGTAATCCAATTTTACTTAATCGCCGTGTAATTGTGACAGGCGCAGAAATTATTGATGCTGCCTACACAATGGATCAAAATAATTCGCCAGCGGTATCTATCACCCTAAACGGTGTTGGCGCGAAAAAAATGGGTAAAATGACCCAGAAAAATATCGGCAAGCCGATGGCGGTTGTTTTTATCGAATACAAGTCTCAAACGCGCGTTGTTAATGGTAAAAAACAACAATTTAAAGAGAAAGTTGAAAAAGTTATTAGTGTCGCAACCATTCGCGATGCCTTTAGCAAACGCTTTCAAACCACAGGTTTAGATGGTGCAGAAGAAGCGCGTACCTTAGCGTTATTATTAAGAGCAGGTGCATTAGCCGCGCCTGTGGATATTATCGAAGAGCGAACTGTTGGCCCAAGTTTAGGTCAAGATAATATCGACAAAGGTTTTAATTCGGTCATCGTAGGTTTAGCTTTAGTTTTAGTATTTATGGCAGTTTATTACCGTTTATTCGGCATGGTCGCTAATATCGCACTGGCATTTAATCTCGTTGTCATCGTTGCTGTGTTATCTATGATTCAAGCAACCTTAACCTTACCAGGTATTGCAGGGATTGTATTAACAGTCGGGATGGCGGTTGATGCGAATGTCTTGATTTTTGAACGGATTAGAGAAGAAATTAAAGACGGTAACACGCCACAATCAAGCATCTACATCGGTTATGAAAAAGCCTTTGCCACCATTCTTGATGCTAATATCACTACATTGTTAGTCGCATTAGTATTATTTGGCTTTGGAACAGGGCCTATTAAAGGCTTTGCGGTTACACTTTCATTCGGTATTTTAAGCTCGATGTTTACCTCAATTTTAGGAACGCGGATGTTGATTAACTGGTATTACGGTGATCGTCGCGTAGAAAAACTCTCTATTTAATTTTATGGAAATAAACATCTAACTTAACGCGGTGTTTATTTCTTACGGAAAACAAACATGTTTAAAAAAGATATTGATTTTTTAGGTAAACGTAAATTAGCGATGATTTTTTCATCCATTTTACTATTGGTTGCAATAGGCTCATTAATTGTTAATGGCTTAAAGCTAGGCATTGATTTTACAGGTGGTACATTAGTCGAAATAGGCTATAAAAAAGCCGCTGATTTAACTACTTTACGCAAAACCTTAGACGAAAGCGGTTTTGATGATGCCACCGTGCAAAATTTTGGAACCTCAAGGGATGTATTAATTCGCTTAAAACCTAAAGAAGGTGTCAGTAATGCAGAATTAAGCACTCAAGTTTTAGAGGCGGTTAATAAAACTTCTGCCGAAAAAGCGGTCATTCGTCGAGTTGAATTCGTAGGTCCTCAAGTAGGCGATGAATTAACGCAAGATGGTGGTCTAGCACTGTTATATTCAATGTTCGGAATTTTACTTTATGTGGCATGGCGATTTGAATATAAATTTTCTTTAGGTTCAGTTGCCGCTTTAATCCACGATGTTGTCATTACTTTAGGTGTGTTTTCGGTCTTACAATTGGAATTTGATTTAACCGTATTAGCCGCAATTCTAGCGGTCATTGGTTATTCATTAAATGATACCATCGTTGTTTATGATCGTATTAGAGAAAATTTTAGAGGACTTCGTATAGATTCCTCTAGTGAAGTAATGAATATTTCATTAAATCAGACTTTGAGTCGTACCTTAATGACTTCGCTGACAACCATCCTAGTCTTGCTTGCTTTAGCTTTTTTAGGTGGTGAGATTATTCACAACTTTGCGATTGCTTTATTAATCGGTGTAGGTATTGGAACGTATTCCTCTATTTATATCGCTAGTCCTGTGGTTTTAAGTTTAGGTATCAGTAAAGAAGATTTAATGATTCCTGAAAGAGAAGGTCAAGAAATCGACGATATGCCGTAATTATAGTTAGCTCCATTGAATAAATATTCCCTTATTTACAAAAGAAAGTAATGAACAAAACGGAACTTGAAAATTTAGCGGATATCAGAATTAAAGAAGCAAAAGTTCTTTTAGAGGCTGAATGTTATCATGGAGCTTACTATTTGGCAGGTTACGCATTGGAATGTACCTTAAAAGCTTGTATTGCTAAACAAGTTAAAGAATTTGATTTTCCAAGCAAAAAACTTGCTCAAGATAGTTATACGCACAATCTTACCAAACTACTCGCTACGTCTGATTTAAATCAAAAATTGACTGAAGAAGAAAATAGAAATTTAGAATTTAAATTGAATTGGAGCATCGTTAAACATTGGTCAGAAGAGGCACGTTATGATTGTGCAATTACTAAAATAAAAGCAGAAGAACTTTTTGATGCAATTACCAGTAATGAATCAGGAATATTACAATGGCTAAAGAACTTTTTATAACTCAAGAATTTTCCCAAGAAATGCTTTTAGCTGGTGAGTCTTTAATAAAGCATTTAGATGAAACAGAATCAAAAGCACAAGTTGCTTTTTGGTTATTAGATGCAGAGGAGAAAACATGGGGATTAATAATAGCCTCTTCCAAGGTTGAAGATGAAGGAGCTAGAAATTATTATAAACAGATTAATGATATTAATAAAATATCAGAAGAAAAAAATGTAATTTCCTTGCATGATATTGAGGTCGTCAATAAATATAATCGTTTTGTAAAAGCGTTGCTTAAAGTAAAAGATTCTGATTTATGGAGTGATGAGTACTGGAAAAATACTCGTTTAGGAAAAAATTTTATTAGTAATGTTTGTTTTGAAGATATGTATATTTATCGGGTGAATTAAATTACTATGCAGGTCGATTTTGTCTGATGAAGGTTTTTTTAACGATGTAGAAAAAGGTCTAAAAAGTTCTAGTGTTTATGTGGAATATATGAGGTGTTTATATGCAAGTCGTTTTGGAAATTCCTGAAAAATATTTAAGTACACAGACACAAGAACAAACTATTGCTCAACTAAAACTTTGTACAGCATTATTAATGTTTCAATCGGGGGAGCTTTCTCGTGGTGCAGCCTGTGAATTTGCAGGTATTAATATTTATGATTTTTTTAATGCTTGTAAACAGCATCAAATCAGTGTGATTAATTCATCGGCTGAGTCGATAGAAGCTGATGTGTTACGGTTTCAGCAAAGGCTTCATAAATGATTGTAATTGCAGATAGTTCTGCTTTGGTTGCTTTATCTATTTGTGATGTTTTGGAACTGTTAGCTCCTTTGTTTGGTGAAATAAAAGTTCCTCAAGCAGTTTTTGATGAAGTTTGTGTTGAGAATAAAGCAGAATTTGAAACTCTTAAATTTTTTCTTGAAGATAAGATTTTGGCAACGTCTGTTAATATTTCAAATATAGAAAGAAGTAAGGGCTTGGGGAAAGGCGAATTAGAAGCGATTGCATTGTATAAGCAGCTTCAAGCGGATTTGTTGTTGATTGATGATGCACGGGCTAAAAAAGTGGCTTATGTTAATAATCTTGAAGTTATGGGAAGTTTAGGTGTGTTGTTATTGGCAAAACAGCAGGGGTTGATTGAAAGTATTCACCCATTACTTAAACGGCTTAAATATTCTGATGTATTTATTAGTCATTCGTTATTAGAACAGGTGTTAGCAATGGCTGGAGAAAATGAAATTCTGTAATTTCCATGGTGAAGACGATGCAACAAGCTAATTGAAGCTGATGATAATAAGTTTGTTGATTGTGCAATTTCGGTAAATGCGGCTGGTATTGTCACCGAGGATAAGCATTTTAATATTTTTATCTCGTTCCCAAGCTCCAGCTTGGGAATGCCTACCTTCAAGCTCTGCT
>WTBX01000344.1 GCA_013138855.1 Methylococcaceae bacterium | reverse complement strand
TACCATGAAGGGCATGAAGAACATGAAGATAAAATCTTTAAAACTTCATGTTCTTCATGCCCTTCATGGTTCATAACTTTTACTAAGTTGACAGGTATAGTTTCGGAAGTTATTAAAGTTGCATTCCGTAAGTTCCTTGAAATAACCTTACAGGAGTGCAAAACATGTTTTGCACTCCTGCTTTCATTTTTAATATTAATAACGTGGCATAGCTTTATCGCAATCTATTGCCCACGCATCAATTCCTCCTGTAAGATTAACTGTATTGGTAAACCCAGAATAATCCATATAATTTGCAGCATTTTGACTACGCACACCATGATGACAGACCACAATAATTTCTTGCGCCTTATCTAAATGATCTAGTTGTTGTGAAACCTGATTCAATGGTATTAAGACGCTTCCCTTTATATGAGCAATCTCAAACTCTTGTGGTTCTCTAACATCTAGCAACAACGGTGTCTCTCCATCGTTTAAATATTTTTGTAAAGCAAGGGCGGAAATCTGTTTTACGGCCATTATTTGTAATCCTCTAAAAAAGTTTCTAATCGTGTCATTGCTTCTGCCATTTTATTGATGGACGTTGTATAAGCAAAGCGTAAATGATGACAAGCATCATTTGTTCCAAAATCTTTACCGGGTGTGATAGCGACCCCTTCTTTTTCCAATAAATCATGCGCAAATTGAAAGCTATCATCACTAAATTTTGCACAATTGGCATAAATATAAAACGCACCTTGAGGCTTACACCCCATTTCAAACCCTAAGTCCTGTAGTTTTTGATATAAAAAATCACGCCGTTTTGAAAGTTCTTGCCGTCTATTTTCAAGTTCTTGTTGCGCTTCTGCTTCAAAAGCAGCTAATGCGGCATATTGTGAATGCGTCGAAGTAGCGATAAAAATATTTTGCGCCAATTTATTTGTCGCCTCTATAAACTCTTCTGGAACAATTAGCCAGCCGATACGCCAACCCGTCATACCGAAATTTTTAGAAAAACTATTAATCACGAAAACATCATCACTAAATTCCAAAGCACTCGTCGCTTTTTCATCATAAATTAAACCGTGATAAATTTCATCTGAGAAAAAGCAGCCATTTAATTCATTCACCGCTTCAATGCTCTGCTTTAAAACCTCAGCTTTAATAATTGTACCTGTTGGATTTGAAGGTGATGCACAGATAACCCCTTTTGTATTGCTTTGCCAAGAATCTCTAATCGCTTGAGCAGTTAATTGATAGTCATTATCCGCGTTAACAGGAACAAAGCGCGTTTTGCCATTAAACAGGCGCACAAAGTTACTATTACAGGGGTAACAAGGGTCTGACATCAATAATTCTTCATTAGGGTTTAAGGTTGCCCCTAAAGCCAATAAAAATGCGCCTGATGCGCCTGGTGTAATAAATATGCGTTCTTTAGCAACCTTAACCCCATATTGCTGTTGATAAAACTCTGCGACTTTCTCGCGCAATAGCGGTAAACCTGAGGCGGGGGTGTATTTAACATCTCCTTTTTGGATGAAATCCATCCCAGCTTTAACAATAGCTGCGGGGGTTGGAAAATCAGGCTCGCCAATTTCCATATGAATAATATCTCGCCCTTGTTTTTCCAGTTCTTTAGCGCGTTGCAATAAAGTCATTACATAAAAAGGCGAAATTTCCGCCATTCTGTCTGCCATACGTCCTGTCATCTGATTCAACTTACTAAGTAAAATTTGGCGATAATAACAATATTTCTTGCTAACTGCTCACTATTCTGCTAAAAATGCGCAGTTTTTAAATTTACGCTTAGGAGTTAACGGATGATCGATTCTAAAACTGATGCAACCCCTTTCAGTTTTACGCCTTACGAAGAAAAAAAAGGCGAAGAGTATATGAATGATGCGCAATTAGCGCATTTTGATAAAATACTTAACAACTGGAAGGCTGAATTAAGGGAAGAAGTCGATCGTACTGTGCATCACATGCAGGATGACGCGGCTAACTTTCCAGACCCTAATGATAGAGCAACCCAAGAGTCTGAATTTAGTTTAGAATTAAGGACTCGCGATAGAGAACGTAAACTGATTAAAAAAATTGATGAAGCACTAGAAACAATCGAATCAGGTGATTATGGTTTTTGTGACTCTTGCGGCATTGAGATTGGTGTACGTCGCCTTGAAGCCAGACCCACTGCAACTTTATGTATAGATTGCAAGACTTTGGATGAAATCCGCGAAAAACAAATGGGGTAATTCTGGACGCTTCCAACACCTCTATTTATCGAGGGCGATTCGCGCCCTCGCCTACGGGCAGCTTGCATTTAGGCTCGCTCTATACAGCGGTTGCAAGTTTTTTAGAAGCTCGTTCCAGACAAGGGCAATGGCTACTGAGAATTGATGATGCTGATATTCCACGCAATGTTAAAGGCGCGGCAGATGATATTCTCAAAACACTCGATATTTTTGGTTTGCACTGGGATGAGGCGGTTTTTTATCAGTCTCAACAACAATCACACTATCAAGTAATAATAGAGCAACTAAAACAGCAAGATTTAATTTACCCATGTATCTGCTCTCGTAAAACACTCGCTACAGCATCGAATCACACCATTTATCCGCAGTTTTGCCGTGATAAAAGCATCCCTACTGATAAACCTCATGCTTTACGCATCAAAACCAACGCCC
>WTBX01000360.1 GCA_013138855.1 Methylococcaceae bacterium | reverse complement strand
TAGATATAGCCTTGTTAGAAATCAAAGCCGATAATCTTCAAGAATTACAATTAGCAAACTCTGATAGTTTGGAAGTCGGTGATTTTGCGGTAGCCATTGGAAACCCTTTTGGTCTAGGTCAAACTGTCACCACAGGTATTATCAGTGCCTTAGGGCGTACAGGCTTAGGCATAGAAGGTTATGAAAACTTCATTCAAACGGATGCATCAATTAATCCTGGTAATTCAGGAGGTGCATTAGTCAACTTAAATGGAGAATTAATTGGCATTAACACCGCCATTATCGCGCCTGCTGGGGGCAATATCGGTATCGGCTTTGCAATTCCCATTAATATGGTTAAAGCCAGCATTAAGCAACTCCAAGAACATGGCGAAGTTAAACGTGGTCGCATTGGTGTCACCATCCAAGATATTACCCCTGAATTACGTAAAGCTTTTGATTTAAAAAATGGTCAACAAGGCGTATTAATAACCAGCATTATAGACGGCTCAGCAGCAAAAAAAGCAGGCTTAAAACGAGGTGATATTGTTATTCGTATAGATGGTAAGTCCACTAAATCAACAGGGCAGTTGCGCACTCGTATCGGTATAAAAAATATTGGTGATGAAGTTAAAGTGACTTTACTTCGAGAGGGAGAACAAAAACAATTTACCGTTAAAATTGATAAAGCAGAAAAAGGTGGGAGGTTAGAGACCTTAAGTCAAAAACATAAGCTTTTGGACGGTGTTCAGCTAGAAAATAATGCCAATGGTCAAGGCGTTATTATAGTTGGCATGACACCCAACTCTATCGCAGCTTACAGTGGTTTGCGTCCAGGTGATGTTATTCTAGGCGCAAATAAAAAACGTGTCAGCAATATACAAAGTTTAAACGACGCTCTAAAAGTCTCATCTAAAAAGACTTTGTTACGCATTAACCGTAAAGGTCGTTTATTTTATTTAGTCATTCGTTAAAATTCGGCTATCAACTTAAGACGGGACAAAAGACAAGGCTAGCTGCCGTATTTTAGTATCATGAGTTAATGACTAAAAAACACAACAACACAGAAAATACGAGCAGCTAGCAAGGCAATTATCACTGAAATCAGTCAATCAAACAAAGTGTTCGTAAGCTTGCTGTAGTTATTAGACATCTTTCCTAATTAATTCCCTAAAGAATAAGGCTTTTAAAGACTCATTTAACAATTCAAAGAAAAGTGTTAGACCTACGAGGTTTTAAAAACCTCGTAGGTCTTAAAAAACACGATTAATTGAGGGATAAGTAACTATCCATAAGTCTTCTAACATTTCAATAAACCGTTAAAACGGTTGAGTCCTTGTTTTTCACATAGCCCACGGTTTAAACCGTGGGCTATGTGAACCAATGAGAATAACCGTTTCAACGGTTTTTTCTCGCAAAATGTTAGGATACTTTTGACCACCTACTTACTATCCCTGAGTTACCTACGGAAATCAAAGGGGTCGTAAGGAGATGCCCTAATACCTTTAACTAAACAATTTTTCTCGCTTGTGTAAAAGCATCTCTAAAATCAAGATATAAAGGTTTTTCAGTGCTTAGCATGGAAGCTAGCAAAGCTTGTTGTAAACGATACTTAACATCTCCTACTGCTAACGCACCAACGCCAAAAACCCCCTCAAGCTGATCGACTGGCTTGCCAAAATCACCGCATTTAATGCCTTCAATACCTACAGGTGGAACGGCATTTACATCACCCGCCACCTTTAACTGCTTGGCATGTTTTAAAACTTCGGTACTTAATACCTGAATCCCTGCTTTTGCCGTACAGAAAATAATATCGGCATCAGCTATCAGCGCGATTTTTTCTTCATCGGAGCCAGCTTTCGCACCTGTTAACTGACTATTAGTTCGGCGGTTATATTCTTTAGCGGCATCATTTGCGACTTCAACAGACAAATGGTCAACAAGAGCTGTTTCTGCGCCAGCGAGTGATGCAATCACCCCTGTTGCAATTCCTACAGGCCCTGTACCACCAAAAACGAGAGCTTTACAGTCTTTAAATTCTTTACCATGTTTAACTTTAAGTTCTTTTTCCACGCAAGCCACTAAAGCCGCAGCCGTCGTAAACGCACCGCTAGGATCAGCAAAGACAGAAATTTCAAAGGGAGGAACCATTGCCTCTTGAGCGGATTTAATCATATCCATAGCAAGTCCAATATCACGACCGCCTATAAATAATCCTGTTTTTTTAACACCAGCAGGGCCTCGTGAAAAAATAGCATCTTGAGTCAGTCCATATACACTGTCTAATTTCACATTAGAATAAGGCATTAATACGTCAAAGCCCGCATCTAATGCCATGTTGACATCAAAAGGGCTGTTGTTTGGCATAGGGTCAAGCATGTGAAGAATACTTCGTTTCACGGTTATTTTTCCTTTGATATAAAAGCGGTTTAATATATTTTCTCGTTTTTTCATCATCGCCTTATGTTCAACATGCTGGTTGAGGAGCAAGCTTTAAACAGAGCAATGAGAGAGAAGAGTTTGTTAGTTTACGCACAAAAAATGCCAAAACATTAAGTAATATAGATTGCTTAATTACTTCGATGCAGCGTAATTTTTAAACTGACTGCATCGAAATAATAACTAGGGGCTAGGACTACCAACTTAAAGAGGAACAAAATACAGTTAATTTTTTGTGACCATGAAGCGCATGAATGACATGAAGTTTTATCTTCAATAGCTTCATGTTCTTCATGGTTAAATTAAAAATGTCAGAATTTGTCCCGTATTAAATTGAAAGCCTGCACTAGCTTTGTGCGAGTATTTATTTTGAGGATTGAATATAATCACGCGCCACTTCAAACGCATGTTCAAAATGCAAATAAACAGGCTTATCTTCCTCAATCATTTTTTTCAATAAACGATTTTGAGCTTGATATTTAATATTACCAATCGCTAACGCGCCAATGCCAACTGCACCACTGTTTGAAGCTTCAATCGCCGCGCCATTAGCAAATGCATCAACACCCGCAATACCCGACGGAGGGACTGCGTTAACATCAGCCGCAACTTTTAATTGTGAGCTTGAGGCAATTAATTTAGCACTCAACAATTCAATACCCGCAGCCCCTGTTGCAAACACTACATCAGCGGTTTTAATGTATTCACCCTTATCGGCATCTGCGCCAGCTTGCACATCAATTTCGCCATCACCAAATTCGTTATTACATAAATCCGCAATACGTTGGGCTTTTTCTAACTGCCGACCAATGATTCTGACATTCGCCCCTGCTTTCGCAGAAATAACCGCTGCTGCTTGTCCGACAGGGCCTGTCCCCCCTAAGGCTAAAATATTTTTACCTTCCAAAGTAGTATCAAATTTTTCAATTAATTCTCTTTCAACCGCCGCAACCATACCCGCCGCTGTGGTAAACGCACCACTAGGGTCTGCAAACACAGCCACTTCAAAAGGAGGAACCATCGCGTGTTTAGCGGCTTTAAGCATGTCCATCGCTTGCTTAGTATCACGGCCACCGATAAAAATCCCTGTTCTTTTTAAACCTTTAGGGCTGCGTGAAAAAATAGCATCTTGAACGAGACCCTGAATTTCACTAGGCTCAACATTAATATAAGGGATTGCTGAAATCCAACCTGCATCCAATGCCATATTGACATCAAAAGGGCTTAAATTTTTAGCGGTTGTCAACATATGTAAAATGAATGGCTTTTCCATGGTCTCTCCTGAACGAGTCTATATGGCAAAAATAAAATAAAGTCCTTGATTATATCAAAGAGTTGCAGGATTGGATTTTTAAAACGTGCAAAATCTGTGTATTATTCTTACCTTTCAATTAACAAAGAGTGAGTAATGCACAACGTTACATTAATTAAAGGTGATGGTATCGGTCCGTCTATCATGGAAGTTGCTGTCAAAGTTATTGACGCTTCTGGGGCTAAAATTAACTGGGAAGAGGCCGATGCCGGCATGGCAGCGGTTGAAAAACACGGCACCCCGATTCCTGATGCCACTTTAGCGTCTATCGAAAAAAACCGTATCGCTTTTAAAGGGCCTTTAACCACGCCAGTGGGCAAAGGTTTTAGAAGTATCAATGTCGCTTTGCGTCAAGAATATGATTTATACGCGAATGTGCGTCCTGCGAAGACGTGGAAAGGTGCGCAAACACGTTACGAAAATGTCGATATTGTCGTGGTTAGAGAAAACACCGAAGGTTTGTACGCAGGTTTAGAGCATTATTTAACCAAAGAAAAAGATATTGCCGAAAGTTTAGCGGTCGTCACTCGCAAAGGTTCTGAGCGCATTATGGAATATGCGTTTAAATACGCCAAAGAAAATGGACGTAAAAAAGTCACTGCTTGCCATAAAGCCAATATTCTTAAATATACCTCAGGTTTATTTTTAGATGTTGCTAGAGAAGTGGCAGCGCGTTATCCTGAAATTGAATTTGATGAAAAAATTGTCGATGCGACTTGTATGCACATGGTGATGGATCCAACTCAATTTGATGTCGTTGTTACTACCAATATGTTTGGTGATATTTTATCGGATTTAACTGCTGGTTTAGTCGGTGGTTTAGGTTTGATTCCTGGTGCAAATATTGGTGCGGATGCCGCTTTATTTGAAGCCGTACATGGTAGTGCGCCAGATATTGCAGGTAAAAACATTGCGAACCCAGCCGCTGTAATTATGGCGGGAGTAATGATGTTAAATCATTTAGGTGAGACAGAGGCGGCGGCTAAAATTCAAACAGCACTTGAAAAAGTAGTGGATGATAGCGAATTTGTAACGCCTGATTTAAATCCTGCCTCTAAAATTGGTACAGCTGAAATGGGTGATGCGATTATTGCCGCGATGCAAGCATAATTGCACCTAAATGGTATTAAATCTTCGAGGCCTTTCAGGTCTCGGAGCTTTAAATCATATTCTAATCACAGTGTAATCATTTTTGCTGTTAATCATGTAAGTGCTTGAGTATAAGTAGGTGGTCAAAAGTACCTTATGTCTCTACTCTAAATTTCAGGCTATGGGAGACGCGACTTTTAGTCGCGCACGAGACCTAAAAACATCTTCAAAATTTATAAATCAGATAGGTTGACATAAGCTCGCTTTAACATTAATCCATAAAGCTTCGTCTACGACTAAAAGTCACGCCTCCGCCTGAGTAGTTACAAATTCAAAAGTGTGCTATAAGTTAATATCCTTCATTTAGTGCTTAAAGTAAATTATCTAAAACTAATAATGCTCACTATTCTTTTCAAAAGAGAAAACTAAAATGAAAAAAATACTCATATTAATTTGTTTATCTAGTTTTTTTGCCAGTATTTTATTAATTTATAAATATATAAGCTATCAAGATAATATTTATAGAGAAGCAAGAGATAACTTACAAATATTAACAGCGGATGCGGCAAAAGAGCTTGATGTTATTATCAAACAAACCATGATTTCTGCTGAGGACTTGGCTGAAAAATTAAGCAATGATGAAATTAGCAAAGAAAATATAAAAACAACCTTAGAGCAGACCGCTAAAAGCAATACTAATTTCTATGGCGCTACCATCACCTTCAAGCCTTTTGCCTATGAAACAAACACAAAATTTTATTCTCCCTATTGGTATCAACAAACAACAGAAGACGGTAACGTAATTTGGAAGTATCTCGAACCAAGTGATGTCGCTGATTACACAACACCAGAATATGGTTGGTATTTTAAACCGATGCAAGAGAAAAAAAGCCGCTGGAGCGAACCTTACTGGGGAGAAGGCGGTAAAACTTATATGATAAGTTATTCCGCATTGATTTATAAATCGTCAAGCACGACAGAAAAAGAAGTCATTGGCCTTGTCGCCATAGATATTTCAATGGAGCGAATCAAAAAAATTATTGAATCATTAGATATTGGAGTCAATGGTTTTGGAGGCTTAACCACTCAAGAAGGTAATTATCTTTATCATCCTAATAGCGACTATGTTTTATCACATAAAAACTTAAAAGATGTCGCTAAAGAAAAAAATGATAACGATAGATTAATTCTTGCAAATAAAGCAAAGCTGAGGGAAAGCGGTGTTATAGACCATATTAGTACCTCAACAGGCGAAGAGTCATGGCTAATATTTAGGGCAATACCTAGTTCTGGCTGGTCGCTACAAAATACGTTTATAAAAAGTGATATTAATATAGATATTGATACCTTACGTCAACAAACGATCACCATAACTATTTTACTTATTATCTTTTTTATAAGTTTATTTTCTCGGATTATTACGGTCGATGCGTTAACGGATAACAAAATATGGCTTATTGTTGGTCTTTCTTCCCTAGTACTTTTTATTGCCATTGGCACTATCTGGAAATTAGCGTTAACTTTTGAAAAACCTGAAAGTAAAAATGTCACAAAAATTTTAAGTAAGCAAACGGTTAGAAAAGTAATAACAGATTACAATCAGCGTAATTTAGCGAAGTTTCTTGATAAACCGCTTTATATTCCAACAGGTATTTATCTTGAAACCATTAAATTTAACACTCCTAATGATATGTCAATGACAGGGCGCATTTGGCAAAAATATCCCAATGATTTTCCTGAAAATTTGAAAAAAGGCTTTCAGATTTCTTCATCTAGCAACATAGAAATTGTAGAAACGAGCAGACAAAAGTTAAAAAATAGCGAGGTTATAGAATGGCGTTTTCAAAGTGATGTTCAGGTAGAAATAGATTATTCAAGATATCCGCTTGAGGTTGAACATGTAGGGATACAAATACTTTCTTGGAATAAAAGAAAAGTAATTCTTGTTCCAGATCTTGCCGCTTATAAATTTACGACAGCGACGCTTTTACCAGGTTTAAGCAAAAATATTTTTCTTTCTGGCTGGGAGATAACGGATAGTTTTTTTACGCTAAAAAAACAAAATATTAATACAAATTTTGGCGTGGAAGGTAATTTTGATCAAGAGGAATTTCCTACCCTATCGTATCAAGTTGGGATAAAACGAATTTTTATTGATGCTTTTATCTCAAACCTTACACCGCTTATTGTTATTACCGTGATTCTTTTTTTAGTCATTTTGTTACCGACGGCTAAACTGGATGCTAGTCGAATACTAGGTATTTGTGTTTCAGCTTTTTTTGTGGTGGTTTTTTCGCATCTTGCCATACGCAAAAACATTTCAATTGGTGAGATTTTTTATCTTGAGTATTTCTTTTTTGTGACTTATTTTGCCATTTTAATCGCGCCACTAAACGCTTTTCGAGTCGCCTTAGATATTAAAGATAATTTTTTTGAATATCATGATGGTTTAATTTTAAAAATAGGCTATTGGCCGACAATACTTAGCTTATTTGTATTGATTACTATTTTAAAGTTTTACTAACTTACGTGACGATATGAAAATTAATTTCAAATAGTTTATTTTTACTATGAAGGACATGAAGTATTTATCTTCATGTCCTTCATGTTCTTCGTGGTAAAACAAAAGCCTGATTGTCTCATTTTAAACTGCTAGCCCCATTCGCTCTATAAAAATAAGAGAAGGTTAATTTATATCTTACTGATAAAAATATAAACATATAATAATTACCTACTTAATTTAGTACGGTATTCTTTATGACACTTATTATTTCAATGTCGCTAACAAACTTAGATAATTATTCTATGAGAATCATTAGACATCTTTCCTAATTAATTCCTTAAAGAATAAGGCTTGTAAAGACTCATTTAACGTAAGTGTTCAGTCCCCCTCTTTTTTTTAAGAGGGGGACTGAACACTTACTAACATTCATCTCGTGTTAAACAATAGTTAAAAAGCTTTGCAAAACTCGCGCTGATATTACCTATAAATTCTTTAGAAGTATCTGTTTTAGCTAGTTCATCACCAATAATCACATCACAATTAAACGGCACAAATAAGGCTTCGCCTTTGGGCAGTGCTTTACCTAATCCACGCATAACGACGGGCGTTACTTGAGTATCCTCTCGGTCTTTAATTAGATAGAACAAACCTTTTTTGATTTTACTCATTTTTTCTGGATCGCCACGACTGCCTTCGGGAAATAAAATTAAAATATCCCCGTTATCTAAGGCTTGATGACAACCTGCAAATAATTCTTCTTTAGTGACGTGACCGCTACGGTTAAAAGGAATAATGCCGATACAATTTAACGATAACCATTTCAAAAAACGGTTTTTTAAAAAATAATCAGCGGCAGCAACAGGGCGAACTTTATGAATGACGGAAAGTGGATAGAGGCTCATCAACACTAAGGTATCGAGGTGACTATTATGATTAGCCGCGATGATTGCCGCACCTTTTAAGGGGAGTTTGTGACGGTTTCTGATATTCAAGCCTAAGAGAATTAACACTAAAGGCTTGATGATAAAGGCGAAAACAATGATTTTTATAAAACGACTCATGGTTTTATTTTCCTTAAACGTAAATATAAAAAACCCGTGTGTAACAGAAGAATCGGCTTACCAGCATAAGAGGGTATAGCTAGAATTTATAAACCATGAAGTATAAAAGGTTGGCTATCAACTTAAGGCGGGACAAAAAATAGGAGCTAGACCTCCGAGGTTTTTAAAACCTCGGAGGTCTGAAAAAACACGATTAATTGAGGGATACCATCCCGGAGCTACCTATTTATTTAGGAAAGATGTCTATTTAAATTCTTTATACTTCACGCTCTTCATGCGCTTCATGGTAAAAAATAAACCGCGACTTTATTGCTCTAAAATACCAAGCCCTGATGCAGTCTCTACAGCTTCGGCATTTTCTTCGACTCGACCTAATTTTAATCCAACAAAATCAAATAAATTCGTATCCGCTAATTGCGAAGGGGCGATATTTTGTAAACTGGTGAAAATCGTTTCTAAACGACCGGGAAATTGCTTATCCCAATTCGTCAGCAT